>JALUEN010000001.1 GCA_027052755.1 bacterium
TTTTAGCGAGTGTACGAGGGAGAGGAAAATTAGTTAAAAGTTCAGGTCAAGAAGTTTAGAAGCGGGTTGCCTAGTAGGTTCTGATTGTCCCTTTGGCCTCTCGCTAGAACTAGGAGATGTACCGCTCTCTAATCTAGCTATCAGTATATTGAGGAGCTCCTCAAAATCCTCGCTGTCATCAGGGTAAGCTACTATTGCTCCTTTACAGTTTACCTTGTACTTTCCGAGAAAAGTTGTCGTCAGGATAGAAGAGATCACCCTATTCAGGACTAAGTTTCCTGTCTTCAGGGAGGTGCTTATCAAGAGGAGGCCGAAGGTATCCTCATCTGCCCTAGCTACGATGTCGCTATCCCTAACTGCTTCAAGTAATCTCTCTCCTATCTCCTTTAACAGCTCTTTAAAATCATTCTCTGGTATAAGCTCTTTTAGGTAAGAGTAGTTTTCTATTTTGATCAGAGCTATGGAGAAGGTTCCGTTGTATCTCCTTGCCCTTAAGTATTCCTTCTTTATTTGCTCATAGAAGAAGATATGGTTATAGAGGCCGGTTTGAGGATCTTGTACCCCTTGCTCAACTGTGTTAGTGAAGATCTTACTCAGGTAGAGGATAGCTGCAATGAACCTTATGATCTTCCAGAGGAGCTCTAACTGTGCCCATTTGTAGGTCTCCTTTTCATGGGAGGAGAGGTATAGAACCCCTATTACCTTGTTTTTAAATATTAGGGGTAAAGCCATTGCTGAGTTTTCATCTGAGTGGAGAGGAGAAAGTATCCTACCATCAACTGTCTTCAACGCTGAGCTCTCTATAACTATGGGAGTGTTCTCCCTAGCTACATAAGATATTAAGTTCTCACCTTCTGGGAGAGTTAAGTTCAGGTAGTACTCAGCTTCTGGACCGTAGGCAGCTCCTACAACGTACCTATAGGTGTTCCTGAAAGGCTCTCTGAAGAAGATAACCACTGTCTCTATAGGTAGAATTTTCTGAAGGACATTTATTATGTTATTTATCGTCTCCTCCAGGGTTAAGGTGGAAAACAGATCTAGTACTATGTCTATTATAGCTTCGTTATCTTCTAGCTTCTCTTTCAGTGCTTCTATCTCATTGCTCAGTTCCTCTATCTGAGCTTCTAACTCCTTTATCTGCTTATCCTTAAGCTCTAACTGTTCTTCTAACTCTGACTTCTCGTTCATTAACCTTTTTATATACTCATCCATCTCCTTTTGAAGCTTCTCCAGTTCTAGTTTAGAGGCTAGCTGTTGATCATCTAGCTGCTTTTTAAGCTCAATGACAGTTTTTAAGATGTTCTCCCTCTCAGATTCTAGTTTAGTTATCATCTCTTGGAGGAACTCCTTCTGGGATTTGAATTTCTCCCTATCCTCCTGAAAAGTTGCTCTCTCTTTCTGGAGCATGTATGATATTATCAGTATAGAACCACCTGCTAAGAGCTGGGTTGCTATGTTAGCTGTTAGAATTCCAGGGCTTATCTCAACAAAAGCTTTCAAGATCTTAGTTAAAGTGGGGAATATCACTACAGCCTGAGCTATCACTATCCCGGCTACGGTGTAATACAGGGGCTTCGTCCCTAGGTAGATCATGGTTTCCAGAAGTGGCACGAATATACTAGGCAATATAAAGGAGAAACCTGTTAAGAAAGTAGCGAAGGCACCGAAGAGGATATCAGTTACTATCAAGATTATTATTGATGCTCTTTTCTTTAAGAATATATTCGCTACCGCACCTACCAGCTGATATATTGTTAGGAAAGCTAATAATAAGCTACCAGCTATCCC
>JALUEN010000002.1 GCA_027052755.1 bacterium
CGACCTAGGAGGAACAGATTACACCCTGGGTTACGATACCGCTCTGAACAACGCTATGCAGGCAATAGATAAGATAAGAGATACGGCTAACGCGCTGGAGAGAGTCTTCGTAGTAGAGGTAATGGGTAGGAACTGTGGAGTCCTAGCTCTAGAGATAGCCCTCTCTACTGGAAGTGAACTAGTACTGATACCTGAGCATCCGCTTCCGCTAGAAGAGGTAGCCAAGAGGGTTGTAGAGTACAAGGAGATGGGCAAGTACCACGTGATCATTGTTTTAGCTGAGGGGTACGGCCACGCGCACCAGGTAGTGGATAAGCTAAAAGAGCTGCTCCCAGATAAATTTGAGCTAAAGTACTCGGTTTTAGGGCATATCCAGAGGGGAGGAAGCCCAACCGCAAAGGATAGGATGATGGCCAGCCTGTTCGCTCAAGCTGCCGTAGATGGGATCATCGCAGGGAAGACTAAGGTTTTTACCGCAGCTAAGGGAGAGGAGATATCACTAATCCCTATAGAGAGAGCTCTCCAAAAGGAGAACAAGATAAAGGATAAGTTCCTTAAACTCCTTGAGAGCTTAGCTATCTAGAGGTAGTTTAAAAGAAAAAATAAAGGGGAGGGGAATTCCCCTCCCCTTTAAACTTTTGTTCATGTTGGCTTTATGGAAGAATACCCATGAGGAAGAAAACAAGATGTCTTGAATCAGATGTTACTTGAAGGACTCCACTATTTAGATCTCCATTATCAACCTTTCGATCCAACTGATTAGCTAAACCGTTAGCTATCTTTAAGTCAGTACCATCATATCTTGCAACAGATAAGTAGACGTATTGTGAGTAAGCTATAGAATCCCATGTACCAGTATCAGAGTAAAGAGCAATATTAGTGTTGAATGGAGAACTAACTACATAAGGAGAAGTAGTACTTGGTGCTTTGTCAATATAGGGTCCCCTCCAACCATCAGGTGGAGTACCAGGGTTATACAAATCTAAGAGATTCTGTGGCAAAGCTCCTACATCCGCGTAGTACATGGCAACAGCTGTCTTGATAGTTCTGTACTCAGAGGCTAACCTAGATATCCTCGCATCGTCTATCCTGTTCGTTATCATCGGTAGTAGGATAGCAGCTAGGATGATGATGATAGCCACGACAACGATTAGCTCAATCAGAGTGAAACCTCTTCTCCTCATCTAATCTCCCCCCTTTCCCCTTTGTATTTATCGCTCCAGTTTCCTAAGGTATTTTCTCATTACTTCCCTGAAGAGCTCGCCCCTATATATTATCTTTCCACGTTTCAGCTCAAAGTAGCCGTCTCCGCCTCTTGCCAAGAAATCCACTGTAGCCACTTTATATACTTTTTCTGGATTTAATCTCTCATCTCCTATGTAGATCTCTAGACCGCCGTCAGTTCTTCTCAGATCCACCCCAGCGAACCTCACATTTCCTCTCCTTATTCCGTGTTTAATCAGGTCTCTGAGATCCTTTCCCTTTAACTGAACTACCACTAAGTAATTGTGGAATGGGAAACAAGCGTACAGGTTCTCGTATGTTACAACTCCAGGTCCTAGAGGACTTCTTATTCCACCAGTGTTCATAACGCCAACGTCAGCGCCTGTTACCTCTCTAGCGATCTCTGCCGAGAACTTCGTTATCTCGTCCCTGGTGTACCTCCTAGATAGCTCAGCTACCTTCTGGTTAGCCACCTCAGATAACTCCTCAGAGAGTTTGTCAACAACCGATTTAGTAGCCGGATCATCTGGGATGATATCGTCTATAACAGGTAGGAGGTTGTACTGAGATATCTGAGCGTCTTTACCCTTTACCTTCACTATCATCCTACCCACGAATATACCGTACTTATAGGCCTGTACTACGTACACCTTGTGATCACCATTTTCTACCACTATTGGTTTAAGGAGCTTAGTATGGCTGTGGCCTCCTACGATGATATCCACATCCTCTAAGTGTTTCGCCATCTCCACGTCCTCTCTTTTACCGTTATGAGATAAGACTACCAAGAGATCAACTTTAGGTCCCAAATACTTCTCGTACTCCCTAACCACTTTCAGGGGATCAACGAACCTCAGACCTTTAACGTTATCCTCCATGGTTATGAGCGGAGTCTCAGGTGTTACCACACCGATTATCCCTACTTTCAGTGATCCAACGTTCTTGATGACGAAGGGTTTCACGTTAACTAGTTTAACGTTAGAACCGGCTTCAGGGAAGACGTTAGCCACCACAACATCAAACTTAGCCATCCTGAGGAGCTTGTTAAGTCCCTTTACCCCCCAGTCAAACTCATGGTTTCCTATGGTTGCTGCATCTGGCTTAAGTATGTTCATCACTTTGATAACGCTCTCACCGTGATAGTAATCACAGAGCAAGCTTCCAGTTATCCAATCCCCAGCATCTAAGTACAGTACGTTAGGATAGTTCTCCCTGTAGTTTCTCACTATAGTAGCTATGTTAGGATATCCTGAGACCATTAGGTTTCCAAGTTTCAGGAAGTTAACTTTCATGATAGGTTTCAGGTGTCCGTGAAAGTCGTTAGTGTGAAGGATAATCAGGGTTCGGCTAGCGCTCTCAGGATCAGGAGTTCTCTGGTGGTCAACTTTCGGTGAGGTGGTCAAGTAGTAGGCAAAGCTTGGAGAGAGAACCAAAACCATCAGGGCTAAGATGGCAAGTAGGGCAAAAAGTCCCTTTCCTCTAGGCATCTCCTTTACCTCCTTTCGGTTAATGAGGCGGTTCCTAAATTAAATCTTGAACTCCCCTATGAGGATACCCTCCTTGTTCTGAAGGGAGAATTTTTTGCCAGAAGAGGAGAGCTTAAAGGATCCAGCTGGAACATCATCTAAGAACTTTCTCAGCTTGAAGTTGTCTTTCTCTAGAGCGAACCAGAAATCCATAGCTTGCTTAGAGAAATCTAGAAAAGCGACAACAGCTAGCTTACCGTTATTGGATATAAATGGGTAAACCAGTGGAAGTTGGTTCGGGGATTTAATGTCCCACTTCTTACCGGTTTTGAGATCCCTGATGTACATGTAGTAGTTTCCCCTGTGTTTAGCTAGGTACAGGTACCTGTAGTTTCTAGAGGCAGCTATCTCAACTATGAAGTCCTTAGTATCAACTTTCCTTAGCCCCCCATATCTCTTGGAGTAAACATATATCTCCTTAGGATAGTATCCGGTAAACCTAGTGATAACACAGAAGTCAATATTCCCCCAATAGAACATCCTTATTGGTTGAACCTTTCTGAAGACCTCTGTGGTGTTTAAAACTTTCTTAGAGAAGATCTTTAGACCTCTCTTAGACAAGTCTAGCTTAACGAAGTAGTTATCCCCGCTCTCAGCCCGCTGCTGCTCATCAAAGAAAAAGCCTTCCACGTATATGTTTCCCCTCTCATCCGTTGTGTAAAATCCTGTCATCTTGAAACCAGGCTTGTTCGCTTCTATAGCGTAGAGCTTCTCATATTTCCCCGTGAGGATATTGAACTTACCCAGCTGGGTCTGATTATTTCCTATGAGGAGTATCCAACCGTTATTCAAGTCAATATATTGCTGGACGTTAAAGAGCGGTATATAGTAACGGTTAATAGATGAGACTTTCCTACCAGATAAACCTATCACGTATATGATGTATTTCTTTCCCTGGCTGATCATACGTGGATCCTTAACTTTCTGCATCATCAGTAGATAGTTGTCGTTATAAGCAAATCCCATAACGTAAGCTCTCTCAGGGTTAGCGTTAGGTACCTTCTTCCAGGTTATTATATCATACCATGTTAAGTTCTTAAGGACAACGCCCTTTATGGTCTTTCCAGTATCAAGCGCGTGAGAGGGAGCCAGCGAGGATAGGATGGCTGCTATAGAGAGTATTATGAGAGCTGTTAAGAGTTTCCCAAAGATCCTTTTCACAGCTTTCACCTCCTATTATGAGTTTAATTTAATTTAGGTTTCCTTAATTACCCCCTTCAAGGGAAGGAGCTTAGAAACCTCCTAAGCGATAAAGGGTTAAAAGGAAAAGGAGGGGGCTTAGCCCCCTCCTTTATGAAATCGCATCGGTTTCAAGATCCTTTACTTAGCCAAGGTCCTTCCGTTGAGGGTGATTGGCCAGAAGTCCCACATTATCCTCCTCTCACCGTTCATTATGAAGTAGGATTTGTAGTCTTTGTGGTTCAGGCCTAACTCAGTTATACCTAGGTCCTTGAGTGGTATTAGCTCGCCCTTCTCAACCTTACCGTTCACGTTCTTGTCCTGGAAGACGTAGAGTCCCTCAAGCTCTTCACCGCTTAGGATCTTATCTCCGTTCCTGTCAAGCAGGGACAGTTTGTCAAATCCGTTCTCGTAACCGCCAGCGGTACCGAACATCTCCTCAGCGGTGATCACACCGGTCTCCAAAGTCCTCTCTGGGTCAACTGGCTTCACCAGGTAGCCGTCATTAGGACCAACCCACTCCACTAATACCTTGTAGTTAGTACCATCAATATCAAACCTAACCAGTTTCAGGTCAGATGCTTTAACTCCTCTTAGGTCCCTAAGTGGTAGGTAGTGCCCCTTGTAAGAGTCTATCCTACCGTTACCGTCCAGGTCAAGAACGATAGGAGAAGCCTTCACCTTTACCTCTACCTTGTAGCTCATAGTAGCGTTGAGATCCAATTGGATATCAGGAGCTATGTAACCTGAAGCGTGATATTTCTCCCAACCCCATTTGATACCGTAGATTCCCGTCTGCCTTCCTGGGTATTGACTGATCTCATTATCGTTATGATTTACTAAAACAGGCTGGAATCCCAGAGCAGTAACGATCTCCTGAATAAACTCCTCTCTCCTATCATTGACGAACTGTCTAGCGTTAGCCAGTAGCGCGTTAGCATTCCACTGATACAACCCTCCGACGATGAAGTACTGTTTGTAATACTCCTTAGTGAAATCAGCCTTCACCTTCATAATAGGCTTCCTATTGAACTCTACCTTTCTCTTAAGCACTCCTGCCATGGAAAGAGAGGTAAGGATAACTGCCAGAGCTGTTAAGAGAACCAGACTAACTTTTATCACCTTCTTCATCCCTCATCACCTCCTAGGTATATTTTCTCCTTCTCCTGGTTCTTTTTTTTAAAAAAATGTAACATATCGGAAGTTTAAGGGCTTTTAAAGCTGAAGGTAAAGCGTTATATAAAGTAGAAAATCAATCTTGTCTCTTCTAGCGTTAGAGAAGGGTTAACCTGAACTAGGTTAACCTAAAGCTGGAGGTGGGAATATTCGACACAAGTTCAAGTGACGAGAAAAAGTGCAGGGGGGTGTGAGAAGTGAACACCTTAGGAAAGCACGTTATCCTGGAGCTCTCAGGATGCAGGAGGGAAGCGCTCAACGACTATCAGCTCATCAAGGATGCCATGCTAGAAGCAGCTAGGATAGCGAGGGCAACTGTTCTGAGATCCAATTTTCACAGGTTCTCCCCAGAAGGAATAAGTGGGACTGTGATAGTCTCGGAATCTCACCTAGCTATTCACACCTGGCCTGAGTACGGATATGCAGCGCTAGATATATACACCTGCGGAGAGACTGACCCGCTTCTGGCCGCTAAGCACATCGTTGAGAAGCTGGGTGCTAAGAAAGTTAAGATAAGTGCTATAAAAAGGGGAATCCCGACAGACCAGAACCACACCTTCCACGAGCATAAGATATTGGCTTTTGAGGGGAACACCTCCCTGTTAAATCACCTAAGCTCCTGGTCCCAACTTGAGGAGATGATGAAAGAGGCTGTAGGAGTTCACTAAGATAGATTCTGTTTTTTAAGATCAGCTGGCCTTTTGCTCAGCTCGCTAGTTTGAGATGGATTTTAAATATCTTGTAGTTTAATTGTTAGTTTACTTTTCAATATAGCTAGTTATGAAGTGGGATTTAAAAGATGTTCAATCAACACTTCCTGAGAAGAGGATAGCGATAAAAAAGGTAGGGATTAGAGGGCTCAAGTGGCAGTTAAAAGTTATGGACCCCTTTAAGGGGTATCAACATACCGTTGCAGAGGTAGAACTATCAGTTGATCTACCAGCTGATCAGAGAGGAGTTCACATGAGCAGGTTTATAGAAGCTCTGCAGGAGATAGATAGTATAACCCCTAAGGGGATCCATAGAGCTTTAAAGAACCTCGCCTATAGGTTAGGAGCCTCTAGTAGCTATCTGAAAATACGATTTCCATATTTCATAGAGAAGGAATCACCTGTTACTAAGCGAAAGGCTCCTCTACCGATAACAGGTATTATAGAAGCTAGGTTCCCTACTCCAAGGAGATATCTAACTGTAGGTGTAGAGGTACCAGTTACTACCCTATGTCCATGTTCTAAGGAGATAAGCGACAGAGGAGCCCATAATCAGAGAAGCTTAGTGAGGATAACGGTGAGGACCGAGAAGCTTATCTGGTTTGAGGAATTAGTGAGTTTAGCTGAGGAATCCGCTTCCAGTCCTGTCTTCACCTTACTTAAGCGCCCAGACGAGAAATGGGTTACTGAGCGAGCCTATGATAACCCCAAGTTCGTGGAAGACCTCGTCAGGGAGATAGCCCAGAGGTTAGATAGCGACGAGAGGGTGATGTATTACAAGGTAGAGGCCGAGAGCTTTGAGAGCATACATGCTCACCAGGCTTTCGCATGTATAGAGAAATCCTCTGAAGGGGAGGGTGTTAGCTGAGGTCATGAAGATCTATGAGATAACAGATGAGTTCACCTTAAAGGAGATAGAGGTAACTGGGACA
>JALUEN010000003.1 GCA_027052755.1 bacterium
CCTAGTATATCTCTTATCCCTCCCATTCTCCTGAGCATCTTCAGGTGTTTAAGGTAATCATTCATAGTAAAGCGTCCCTTAAGGTATCTCTCTACGTCCTTCAGCTCCTCCTCTTTAACCTGTTCCGTAACCTTCTCTATGAAGGTTAGCACATCTCCCATACCTAAGATCCTGGAGACTATCCTATCAGGGTGGAAGACCTCCAGGGCTTCCACTCGCTCCCCTACTCCGATGAAATATATAGGTTTGCCTAGCACGTAAGTGATGGAGAGCGCTGCTCCACCTCTAGCATCTCCATCTAACTTAGTTAGGATGAAACCTGTAAGCGGTATCACCTCATCAAATGCCTTAGCTGTGTTTACCGCTTCTTGACCTGTCATAGCGTCAAGAACTAATAGGACATGTTCTAAACTATCCCTAAACCTATCACCTAGCGCTTTTATCTCGTTCATCATCTCCTCATCTATGTGAACCCTACCGGCTGTATCAACGATAACTAAGTCATGCCCCTCTTCTTTAGCTTTCTCAAGTCCTCGCCTCACTGAGTCAAAGCTATCGTTACCTACCACAAAGGGGACCGATATCTTCTCAGCTAGTTTCCTCAGTTGGTCTATAGCTGCGGGCCTTCTGAAGTCAGCTGCAACTAGGATTGGTCTCCTACCGTTTTTATACCACCAGTAGGCTAGTTTAGCAGCAGTAGTAGTCTTACCGCTTCCCTGAAGCCCTACGAGGAAAGCTAAGGAAGGGGTTTTGGAGATCGTGAAGGGTTTAGCTTCCCCTCCCATTATCTCCACTAACTTATCTCTAGTGAGCTTGATTATCGTCTGGGACGGCGTCAGCATCTCCTCAGAGGCTTTACCTATAAGCTCTTCCTTTAAGGATGAGATAATAGCTTTAACTACTTTCAGGTTAACATCAGCTTCCAAGAGTGCTCTTCTTATCTCGCGAAGGGTCTCCTCTACCTCTTTCTTGGTGAGCTTTTTCTTCTTTCCCAACTCCTCAAAGATACTGGAGAACCTCTTCATCAGATCCTCAAACATATCAATCACCTCTCTGGCTAATCTCCCTTGATTCGCATTCTATCAGGGGTTTTAGGTACTCAAACAAGCTCTGGAAGGCTCTACTTCTATGACTTATGGCATTTTTCACCTCAGGTCCTAACTGAGCTAACGTCTCCTCGTACCCTTCTGGGATAAATATGGGATCATATCCAAATCCCTTATCACCTTTAGGTTGGGGTGATAGAATACCGTAAAGCCTGCCGCTAAATGTGGCGAACTCGGATTTTGAGATGAACACTGTAGCAGAACAGTGGAAGAATGCCTTCCTCAAGTGTTGAGGTAGTTTAGCTACCATGGCTGATATCGCCTCATTTCGCTTCTCCCATGATAGCTCCTTTAAGATTCTTGATGATAGTCCTCCTGGGAAATTCTCTAGCGCTGGGATAACTAATCCGCTGTCGTCCCCTAACGTAATAGATCCAGTTTTCTCAAAACCTGCTTTAGCCTTCAAATAGCTGTTTAAGAAGAAAACTTCAATGCTATGTCCAGGCTTCTCCTCTACCTCTAGGTTAAGAGCCTCTATCTCCAGTTTCTCCGCTAGCTTTCCTAAGGTGATCTTAGCTATTTCCTTTACCTCTTCTAGCTTATGTCTGTTACCGGTTACTAGGTATATTCTCACCCCTGCCACCTCTTTTAATAATTTTTGTAAGCTAGTTCCTGGACATCAGAAGATCCTTAACTTTTCCAGTTAACTTAGGTAGAATCTCCTTGGATCTACCCTCTAAGAAGTAATCAGTTATTGTCCTAGTGTAGTTAGAGGGTGCGTAGTTCACCTCTATTATCACTGCCCCGTTATCCTTAGCCTCAAATGGCAAACCAGAAGCTGGCCATATCTCTCCACTAGTCCCTATAATAAGTAGGACATCTGTTCTTTTCATCAGGAGGTAAGCCTCCTCAAGTATCTTCTGATCTAACTCATCTTCAAACAGTACCACATCAGGTTTGAGAAGCCCACCACATATCTCACAAAGTGGTGGAAGTGATCTTGTTTCCTCTATCTTTTGGAAAATCTCTTCCCATAGGTATCTCTGGTTACAGTTTATGCACTTAACATAATTTATATCTCCGTGAAGTTTCAAAACGTTTTTAGCTCCAGCTCTCTCGTGAAGGGAGTCTATGTTCTGAGTAATTATCGCATCAAGTTTCCCTATATCCTGAAGCTCAACTAATGCCCTGTGTCCCTCATTAGGCTCTCTGCTTAGAAAGTACTTCTGAAAAATCTCAAGGTACAGTTCCCAAGCGCTCCTCGGGTTCTCATATAGGTAGCTTAAAGTGAATTGGGCTGGGTCATATCTGAGCCACAAGCCTCCTTCTCCCCTAAAGGTAGGGATCCCACTGTCAGCTGATATTCCTGCTCCAGTGAAAGCAACTACTACCCTTCCCTTAGCTATTATCTCTGCACTTGAGAGGATAGCTCTATCCAATATATCCATTCTTAACACCTCTTAAGCTCTACTTACTCTCTTATTCTAGGCTAACGTTATCCAATTTGTAAGCTCGTCTCTTATGGGATTCTGATACTGATAGATATATCTGAGTGGTGTTCAGGTTAGCGTGTCCTAACAGCTCTTTTATAGTTGCTATATCTGCCCCTAGTTCTAGCATATGAGTTGCGAACGAGTGCCTGAGCTTATGGGGGGTAACTTCAACTCTATCTACTCTTCCCTTCGCTAAGTTCTTTATAGCGATTTGTACGGTCCTCGGCGATACCCTTCTCCCCCTCAAGCTCAGGAAAAGAGGTTCAGGATCAAACTCTTTCTCCTTCTCTTGGAAGTAAGCATCTCTCTCGTTTAGATACTCCTGGATGAGCTTAGCTGCGCTCTCGCTAAAGAGGACGATCCGCTCCTTATCTCCTTTTCCTCTGACCCTTATTGATCTAGAGGACATATCCAGGTCTTTCACGTTTAAGCTAACTAGTTCGTTTACCCTTAATCCGCTAGAGTACGCTAAGGCTATGATCGCTTTATCTCTCGACTTAAGGAATTCGTTTCGCCTCTCCTCTTCCGAGGCTCTCATTAACTCCTTTATCTCCTCTAGCTTAAGGGTTTTCGGCAAGGTCTTTGGCACTTTCATTGTGTGAATTAACTGGGATATATCCTTAGATGCTATCTTCTCCTCATAGCAGAACCTGAGAAATGTTCTTATAGCCGATATCTTCCTGTTTATTCCCCTATTGGATAATCCTTTATCCTTTAGGTGGGCTAGATAAGCTTTAACTACATCTATGGATGGGTTTCGTAGGTTGAAGCTGATGTTTTCCTCCTTAAGGTACTGGAAGAAAAGCTTAAGATCTCTTAGATACTCGTTTATGGTTCTGTTGGATCTCCCCTTCAGTATCAGGTGAACTCTGAATTTGTTCAAAACCTCCTGAATTTTTTTGGGCAGCTTAGGAGTAGCCTTCATCTCTCACTCACCTCTGGATCGCTTCTCCTTTTCAAGGAGTGCTTTATCGTAGGCTCTGAGAAATGGCAGGTATATAAGGGTTCCAAGGGTTACGTTCAGAAGGATGAGAACTAAACTTCTCCAATCACCGCCTGTAGCTATAAGAGCGCCTATAGGTGATGGTAATATCCAAGGGGGTTCAGAGAAGACTTTATTCACTAAACCGCTAGATATAGCAAGGTAAGCTATAGTACCGTTAACGATAGGCACTAGGAGGAAGGGAACTAATAGGTATGGGTTGAGGATAACCGGTAGCCCATAAACTAGAGGTTCGTTAATATTGAAGATCACGGTGAGGGCTGAGGCTTTAGAGACCTCTTTTACTGCTTTGCTCTTAGCTAGGAGGGTAGCGATCCAGAGAGATAACCCTCCACCGCTTCCTCCTATCCAGATAAACCACTGCCAGAAAGGGTGAGCGGTTATGTATTGAGGTGTTGCCCCGCTAGCGATCGCTTCAGCGTTACTCTGCAAGAAGGTCAGCCACAGGGATAGCATGACTGAGTCAACTATTGATACCCCGTGAAGCCCGAAGAACCACAACAGGTGTATAATTAAGTTCACTAGTATCACAGCGACAAGGGAATCACCCACTAACCTAAGGAAAAATAGCATTCCGCTTGTGAGCTTTACTAAATCAATTCCAAATGCCCTTATTACTAAAGCTAAGGATAAAACTATCAAACCGGGTAGTAGGCTAGCTATGGAAGCGCTCACAGCTTCTGGCAAGTCCTTAACCTTCAGGTTAACTCCGAATCTCTTTATGATTAATGGGACGAGAAAACCAGAAGCAATCGCTACAAAGATACCTTCAGAGGATAGCTGGGATAGGTTTAAGCTCCAACCCTCAGGGGTTTTAGCTAGTTTTCCTGTAAGCATAAGTAAAGTAGCTAGGGATAGGATAGCGCTGGTCTCCTTAGGAACGCCCTGATATTGTGCCACAGCTGAGCTAACTGAGATAGCTATGTAGATGCTTAGGACCTTTAAGGTTAACAGATAAAGGCTTAAGGTTAGCTCAGCTAGGCTATTTAGGATGGAGAGCTTCTGTCCTAGTTCAGAAAGTACTATTACTTGGTTTAAGAGTAGGGACATACTCCCTAAGACCACTATGGGTAGGGATCTCACCATCCCGTCTCTAAGGGATTTGACAACCCAGCTATCTCCTGTAGAGTGGAGAAACTCCAGTAAAGCCCTTAGACTTCTAGCCATAGGTTTACCTCCAAAACTTCGTGAAAGTTATGGTTTATACCTCAGTGGTCTGTTTCAAAGCCTCTTTGAGCTCTTCAGGTTTAAATGCTCCTCTCTCAGTTATTATGTAGGATATGAGCTCAGCTGGGGTTACATCAAAAGCTGGGTTGAAGGCCTTGCTCTGCTCAGGGGTTATCCTAACGCCCCTGATATAATGAACTTCATCCTCAGGTCTTTCCTCTATAGGAATAGAGCTACCATCAGGCAAGTTAGGATCAACAGAACTGATAGGAGCAACGACTATGAAGGGTATCCCGTGTCTCTTAGCGCCTAAGCTTAGGGAGTAGGTTCCTATCTTGTTAGCGGTATCGCCGTTTAAAGCTATTCTATCTGCTCCTACCAGAACAGCATCAACTAATCCCTTGGACATTAGATAGGCAGCTGCTGAATCTGAGATCACCCTGTGATCTATTCCCTCTTTAACTAGTTCCCAAGCGGTGAGCCTAGCTCCCTGAAGGTAAGGTCTGGTTTCATCTACCCAGACCATGAGATCAGGGACCAGCTCTGCTAGTTTTCTTATGACACCTAGCGCTGTACCAGGACCTGTGGTAGCTAAAGCTCCTGTGTTACAGTGAGTCAACACTCTTCTCAAGTTAGGCTTAAGTTCTAACAGTAACTTAGCTCCTATCTCACTCATCTTTACACAGACCTCTGATTCATAGTTTATTATTTCCTCAGCTATCCTTCTCAGGAGATTAAGTAGTTCAGCACTGTTTTTTAAGCTAGAGCTTTGTATAGCGTTCCTTACTTTCTCCAAAGCCCAGAACAGGTTGACAGCGGTAGGTCTAGATTTGCGAAGTAGATTTATAGTATCTTCTAGATCACGAAAGATCTCATCAAGATTCATACCTGACTCAATATCCCTTTTAGCCTGAAGATATACGCCTAGGGCACCAGCGACGCCTATAAGGGGAGCGCCTCTTAGAACCATGTCCTTTATCGCCTGATATGTCTCTTTACCGTTTCTCACCTCTACCCATCGCTCTTCATAGGGTATTATCCTCTGATCAATGAAGGAGACGATACCTTTATCCCAGTCAACTCTAAGTGGAGAAACCTTAAACTTCACTGTGTTTTCCCCCTTCCTTTTATATCCTCCTCTCAGTTCTCCTTAATCTCATACTCCCGCCACTGGTTCTTGTATTTCAAGGCTACTACCTTATCGCCCTCCATCTTAACCCTATCAACTGTTCTAACCCTGCTACCTAGCTCAACGTAGTTCTTAAGTACGAGGATATCCTCATTTCTCATCCTTATACAGCCATGAGAGGCAGGTCTACCTAAGTACTTGTACTTGCTCTTAGGTACACCGTGAATCAGTATGGTGGATCCGCTTAGCCTTATCTTAAGGACTCCTAGAGGGTTATTAGGTCCTGGGGGAACAGGTTTCTTGCCCCTTGCCCACTTGCTCTTCGGTGGGTACCACCAGGGGTTAGGGGTGATCTCCGTAACCTTCCAATCCCTAGTAGGGGTCTCAAACCCGCGCCTGCCTGTAGAGACGATGAAAGACTTAACTACCTTACCTGAGGATCTATCTATCACGTACAATCTCTGAGCACTTTTATCTACTACTATCTCGTAAAGTTCCTTAACTGACTGCTCTTTTTTATCAGCTACTACTTGAACTTTCTCTAGATTAATGCTTTCCTTAGGGAGGAGAGCTACGTTATGAGGCGAGGCTATCGCTAAAGAGGAAATTGTAGAAGCCAGGAGGGTAGCTGTGAGCACTCCCCTAGCGATAGTTGATAAATTAGATGAGGGATCTACCTTTGATATAGAAATATCCTCAGAGGTTATCTCAACTCGGTTATCCGAGATATTTGTTAGGGAGTTTTTTCCCGGGTTGCTCTCCGATTTAGAAACTTTTTTAGAAACTTTAAAGCTAGACGGGACTAGGCTGGAGTAGAAAATCTTAGAGAGATAGCCTTTTATTCCCTCAAGCATAACCACCCCTCCAGAATGGTAGAAT
>JALUEN010000004.1 GCA_027052755.1 bacterium
GCTGATCATGAATACGATGGATAGCAGAGCCCTGACTGCTGAGTTAAATCGTTTCTCCAGGTACTCGTAAACCGAGATCAGCTCCAGCTTTCTGAAGAAGGGTAGCAGGAAGATCATTATGAAGACCATCGCTAGCGGAACTGGAAACTCCCACTGGAGGTACTTTAAACCTCCTCCTGGTTTTAAAGCCACGAAGGCTGGTATTGAGATAAAGCTTATAGCTGACATCTGGGTGGCCATGGTGGATATACCCACGGCCCACCACGGGAGAGATCTACCTCCTACATAGTAATCCTCCTGAGATTCCTGGCCTTTACCGAGGTAAATACTCATAGCTATTAACCCTATTGAGTAGAGGACTAGTAATGACCAATCTAAAAGCGACATCTCCTCTCCCCCCTTTCGCTGGCTATTTACACGAAGTCTTAAATGAAAATTAAATCTATACTTTCAGGATTTTACTAAATGAACTTTTACCCTTTAAATCTCTTCTTCTGTTGAGTATATTGGAGAGCTACAAGGACTTTTCAAGTCTTTCAAGAAAAAAGGAATTAACTGTATTTTAAGGTGGTTGAGATGAAGACAGAGCGAAACTTCAAGGATCCCTTTGATCTGATTGACTACCTGCTAGATGGCTTGGAGGAATCTCTTGATCCCTCTGATCCAGTTGATAGGTTGATACTTAGAGAGGATGCTTTCAGTTGGGATCAAGAGGTCTCTAGGGACTTTCTTGAGGCTATGAGGAGAGCTTATCAGCTTCAGCTGACTAACTTCCCTCAGTACTCAAGAGGAGTGGAGCTTCTCCGAAGGAGAGGTCTTGCTAAATACCCGGACGAGGTAAGGGACCTAAGCGATCTTAAATATATACCACCTATATCAGTGTGGACATTGAAAACGATGGACTTCAAACCCTTAGGGGATATCCAGCCTCTACTGATGCTCCACTCATCAGGTACCTCTGGAAGGAGAAGCTATATATCTCTCAGTGAGAGATCTTTAAGGCGTATAGCAAAGATAGTGAAGAATATCTACACCTCATATCGTATAACCTCAAAGGAACCTGCTAATTACCTGATGTTCTCCTATGAGATAACTAAGGGGATGGATATAGGCACGGCTTTCTCAGATGCTTTACTTATGAGGATCCTATCTCCTCAGAGGAAGGTCTTCTGGGCATTTAGATGGGATAAGGAGCTGGGCGACTTTAAGTTTGACTTAGAGGGTACTTTGAGAGCTATAGATGAGTTTTATAAGGATAGGTTAGAGAACGGCACCCCGCTCAGGATATTAGGGTTCCCTGCATATATATGGTTTACGCTACAGGAGATAAGGAAGATGGGGAAGAGTTATAAGTTCGGTGATACTTCATGGGTCTTACCTGGTGGTGGTTGGAAGACCTTAGAGGATAAGGAGATCCCTAAAGAGGTTTTCAGAGAGGAGTTAAAGTTTTTGCTAGGTATCCCCCAGTCTAACGTGAGGGACTTGTACGGGATGGTAGAACATGGGATCCCTTATGTAGAGTGTGAGAGATGGGAGTTCCATATACCCATATACTCAAGGGTCCTAGTCCTTGATCCAGGTTACGGATACCAGCCTGAGGGTAACCTAGGCTTACTTCACTTCCTAACCCCTTATATAGATAGCTACCCATCTATCTCAATAATCTCCTCTGATGCGGGAACTGTTACTAAACCGGAGTGCAATAGATCAAGCGATAGGCTAGTACTGATTGGACGAGCGGGTAAGATTAAG
>JALUEN010000005.1:0-5688 GCA_027052755.1 bacterium
AGCTTTCTCAAAATCTCCGTTGTACTTCTCGTTCAGCTCCTCCTCTGTTATAACTACGTTCCTGAACTCAGGCTCTTTAGCTACCTCATATCCCCACTTCCTGAAGAATCCCTCGGTAAACTTCATGATGTTACCCTTATGCATAATGGTAACCTTTCTCCTACCCTTGGCTAAAGCCCACCTCAAAGCTTTCCTGAAGTGTCTCTTGGTCTTCCACTCTGAGGTAGGCTTTATACCTATAGACACGTCCATAGGAATCTTCTTCGGGTCCACTCCCAGCTCGTTCCTGAGGAAGTTTATCAGTCTTATAACCTCATTGGTGTTCTGTGCCCACTCAACACCTACGTACACATCATCAGTGTTCTCTCGCCATATCACGTAGTCAACATCCTCAGGCTTCTTTATAGGAGCAGGCTGTCCCATCCATTTAACAGGTCTCACACAAGAGTAGAGATCTAGAACCTGCCTTAAAGTAACGTTTAAGCTCCTTATACCGCCACCTACTGGAGTGGTTAGCGGACCCTTGATAGCTACTACGTGCTCCCTTATCAGTTCCACGGTCTCCTCAGGTAAGTACTGTCCAGTCAGCTTCAAGGACTTGTCACCTGCGTAAACCTCCATCCAGACGATCTTCCTCTTGGAGCCGTAAGCTTTCTCTACTGCTGCGTCAACTACTTTTCTCATCGCTGGGGTAATGTCAACACCAACTCCGTCTCCCTCAATAAAGGGTATTATCGGTTTGTCGGGCACCTCTAAAGTGCCGTATGGACCTATCTTGATTTTCTCACCCTCCTTAGGTATCGTAGCGTACTTGACCTCTACTGGCATATTACCCCCTCCTTATTCTCCTTGTTTGGTTAGATATATACACATAACTTAAGGTTAAACACCAGCAGCTACCTTTTTCTCAAACTTCCTCTTGATGTAACCGAGGATTCCTCCGCTCTTCAGGATCTCCACTTCTCTCTCACTGAGGTCATTAACAGCCTCAAACTCCAAGTTCTTAGTGAGGTTCTTAACAATTGCCTTAGAACCTGGTTTAAGATCTCCAATGATAACCTCCAACCTATCCCCTTGCTCTATCTTATCGTAATCCTCTGGGTTGACGAAGGTCAGTGGAAGTATGCCGAAGTTTATCAGGTTCGCCCTGTGGATCCTAGCAAAGGACTTAGTCAAGACTACCCTTACCCCTAAGTACCTAGGGGCTATCGCAGCGTGCTCCCTTGATGAGCCCTGTCCGTAGTTCTCACCGCCAACTATGATACCTCCACCTTTCTCCTTGGCTCTCTGAACGAAGGTTGGATCAAGGTAGTGGAAGGTGAACTCAGATATAGCAGGGATGTTAGACCTGAGAGGTAGGATGCTAGCTCCACCTGGAAGGATGTGGTCAGTGGATATGTTGTCTCCTACCTTTATCAGTACTTCACCCTCGTACTTCTCAGGTACAGGGTCATAGAAGGCTACATACTTTATGTTAGGACCTTTGATAACCTCAACCTCATCAGGATCTACTGCAGGAGCGTATATCATCGTATCATCTATGACGAACCTTGACGGTAAGGTGATCTCTATAGGATCAAGCCCTAAGTCTCTGGGATCAGTTAGGTAACCGGTTATAGCAGTAGCAGCAGCAGTTTCAGGACTGACTAGGTAAACCATAGCATCCTTAGTACCGCTCCTACCCTCAAAGTTCCTGTTGAAGGTCCTAACAGAAACTCCCTTAGATGGTGGGTTAAAGCCCATACCGATACAAGGCCCACAAGCTGACTCTAAGATCCTGAACCCAGCTTTAAGGAAGACCTCATAGTAACCTTCCTCAATCAGCTGGAGGAGTATCTGCCTAGATCCTGGAGCTATAGCAGCGGATACCTCTGGGTGAACCTTGGCTCCGGTCCTCTTGAAGATCTCAGCAACGGCTACTAGATCCTTGTACGATGAGTTAGTACAGGAGCCTATCACTACCTGGTGCACCTTCAGGTTCTTCACTTCCCTTACTGGCTTAACGTTACCTGGGCTGTGAGGGAGAGCTACTAAGGGTTCTAAAGTGCTTAAATCTATCTCCATGTACTCGTCATACTCAGCTCCCGGATCAGCCTGGAGTGGTCTCCACTGGTGCTCCCTAGCCTGAGCTTTCATAAATGCAAAGGTTATCTCATCACTTGGAAAGATAGAAGTTGTAGCTCCAGTCTCAGTACCCATGTTAGTGATAGTTGCTCGCTCTGGCACAGTTAAGGTTTTCACACCTTCACCGTAGTACTCAAAGATCTTACCCTTTCCACCCTTAACACCAACTCTTCTCAGCATTTCTAAGATAACGTCTTTAGCAGTTACAAAGGGCTGAAGCTTGCCTTTAAGGTGAACACCAACTATCTTAGGCATGAAGAGGTGGAACGGCTCTCCTGCCATAGCTAGTGCTATATCCATCCCACCTGCTCCAATAGCTAGAGAGCCAATACCTCCAGCAGTTGGAGTGTGAGAGTCAGATCCCAGAAGCGTCTTACCAGGCTGAGCGAATCTCTCTAAGTGTACTTGATGACAGATACCGTTTCCAGCTTTGGAGAAGTAAATTCCGTACTTAGCAGCGACTGTCTGTAGGTAGATGTGGTCATTAGCGTTGTTCGGTCCGCCGATCTGAAGCGTGTTATGATCCACATAGCTTATGGAGAACTCAGTCTGGACCCTGGGAACACCCATGTTCTCAAAGTGTAAGTAAGCCATTGTACCCGTAGCGTCCTGGGTGAGAGTCTGATCGATTTTCAGAGCTATGGGTTCCCCAGGTTCCATCTTCCCTTCCACTAGATGAGTCTTGATTATCTTCTGGGCTACGTTAAGTGGTTTGTTCTTAGACATAAGATCTCCCCTCCTTAAGTTAATCAAAGTTAAATTTAGCTTGAGGTTTGTTGATAGCTAAGGGATAATCGGCGTAAAAACAAAAAATCTCCTCCCCCCACAGGCTCCTCCGCCTGGGGCGGAAGGAGACTCTCCTTCCGCAGCCCCCGTTAGCTCCCTTCAACGTTTTCCTTATCGGGATCTGGGGGCGCAACCTCACCAGCTGTTTTTTAGAAGGTTCCACTTCTAAAGTCATCTCTACTTTAGACCTGTCCCTCCCTTTAGCACTATACAATTTTCTTTGAGTTAGGTCTAAATTCCTCCTTGAAACTAGTCATTTTTACATTATAATATCCCTTAAAAGCTCTATCCCTCTGAGAGGGTTAGATCTCAAGGAGAGGGAAAACTTAAAGGGGAAGGAGGAGATCTGATAAACATGACTTCTAATAGTAAAAAATACCTGGAAAACCTACTTAAATCTCTAATATTTATCCTGCTCTTATCCCTGATCTTCACCTTATCTTATGCATCTAGGGAGCTCAGGGGAAAGCTGGTTCTATCCTCATATCCATGGCCCTGTAGGGTGATACTAGATGGCTATGAGGTTGGGACCACCGGAGTCAAACCCTTTGAGGTAGAGTTATCTCCTGGGACTCATCTCCTGAAACTCATATACAACCCTGATTACGAGATTTACGAGAAGGGGATAGTTATACAAGCGAACCGAGTCCTTAAGCTTTACGTTAAACTTCAACTATCTGATTGGGGTAAGTACAAGAGAGCTCTAAAACATTACTCAAAGGGAGAATACAGGAAGACTATATACTACTTAAAAGATCTGGCAGTAAGCAAGAAGCCCTCTCACCCCTCTAAAGGGGGTATCCCTTCCGATGTTTACTTCTACTTAGGCGCTTCTTACCTGAAAATAGGTCAACCCAATAAAGCTGGTTACTGGCTCAAGAGGTATATTAAGCTAGAACCACAATCAGTTAAAGCGCGAGTTCTCTTAGCGAAAGCAAAAGCAGACCTAGGTTACCCAGCTCAAGCTATTAAGGATCTGGAGAACGCTTTAGAGCAGTACCCTTTTCTTAAGGAAACTTACAAAAGCTTTGGAGAGTTATTAGATGACTTATCTAAAAAGGAACTCAAGGAAGTACGCCGCTCGCTCTTAGATTATCTCAAGCACATGCAAGGTGAGGATAGAGTACTCTACCTATTGAAGCTAGCCTTGGTTTCTAAAAAAGTGGGGGATATTAAGGGGGCCTACAACTACCTCTACAAAGCTCTCTGCTTAAAGCTCGGTGATGTTTGGAAACCCTAATAGTAAGAGGAGATGGTCATGACCTTACCTTTAGAGGTAGATAGGGAGTTTCAACGTTTTAAAGAGGAACTTAGAGAGCGCTTCAGCGATAAGGAGATTAACCTCATAGAGAAAGCTTTCCTGTTTGCATCTGAGAAACACAACGGACAGCTCAGAGCAGAAGGGAGCCCCTATATCACCCATCCCCTTGAGGTAGCTAGAATACTAAATCAGTTCAACATGGATCATATAACGCTAACCGCAGCATTACTTCATGACGTCCTAGAGGATACACCTACATCACTAGATGAACTTGAGAAGAACTTTGGTAAAGAGGTTGCTAGATTGGTCTTTGGAGTTACGAAGATAACTAGTATATCAAAATTAGCAGAGAAGAGCTTGAGGGAGATACCAGGGGATAAGGGGCTCTCTAAGAGAGAGATCCAGCTTAGGAACCTCAGGAGACTGCTAATAGTTACTGTGGAAGATATCAGGGCTTTGATCTTAAAGTTAGCTGACCGCTTACATAACATGAGAACCCTGAAATACCTCAAACCTGAGAAGAGGAGATCTAAAGCTATAGAGACCCTAACTATTTACGTCCCCTTAGCTCATAGGCTAGGCATGTGGATTGTGAAAAGTGAACTAGAAGATCTGAGCTTCCAATACGCCTATCCAGAAGAATATGAACTGATCAAATCAGAGGTTGAGAAAAGGCTGAGAAATGTTAACCCTATCTTAGAGGAGTTTAAGAGAGAGCTAGTGGAAGCTATCAACTCTCATGGGATAAACGCTAAGATAACATATAGACAAAAGTCTCTTTACAGCATCTTTGAGAAAATGCAGAGAAAGGGCTTAACTTTGGATCAAATTTACGATATACTGGCCTTTAGGGTCATCGTGGATTCCTTAGAGGAGTGTTACACTATCCTTGGAATAGTCCATCAGAGGTGGATGCCTCTTCCTAACAGGATAAAGGACTACATAGCTAAACCAAAACCTAATGGATACAGATCACTACACACAACAATACTTTACAACTCAATTCCCATAGAGATTCAGATTAGAACCCATCAAATGCATCAGGAGGCTGAGTGGGGTATAGCATCCCACTGGAAGTATAAGTACAGTGATCTAGATCAGATAGATAAAGCCCTTAAAGCTATCATGGCTAAGTATTCTAAGAGCTTAACCAATTTGATAGAATCCATAGATGAGGCTATAAAAGCGGGTAGCGGAGAGCTAGCAGATCTAGAGGAAGAGCTCAATAAATCGGTTTTCGTGTTTACCCCCAAGGGCGAGTGTTTAGAGCTTCCAAGGGGTTCCACACCTATAGACTTCGCTTACCGAATCCATACTGAGGTGGGACACCATTGTATAGGAGCTAGGGTCAACGGTAAGTTAGTACCGCTTACATATGAACTTCAAAACGGCGATATCGTTGAGATCATTACCTCTAAAACCGCCAGTCCATCCCTTGACTGGCTATCAATTGCTAAGACACGCCTAGCTAAGAGTAAGATAAAGTCCTACTTTAAACGCAAGCATAAAGAAGAGTA
>JALUEN010000005.1:5698-6633 GCA_027052755.1 bacterium
AAGAAGAGGATATAAAGCGGGCAAGGGAGATCTTGGAGGAGCAGCTAAAGGCTAAACGAATTGAACTAACAACCCCACTTGATGAGGCTTTAAGAAAGCTGTATGAGAAACACTTTAAAGCTTCCTTTGCTAAATATGAGGACTTCCTGATAGCTATAGGATTTGGAGATATTCACCCTCAGAGACTAATTGATAAACTTAGAGTGTTTAAGCTCACCTTAGAGAGCTCTGGCTCCCGTCGGGAGCCTTCCCCGAAACCGACCAAGGATCTCTTTAAAGTTAAGGGAATGTTAATCAAACTCGCGAGATGCTGTCTCCCGGTAAAAGGAGATCAAATCGTAGGTTTTATAACCTTAGGGAAAGGTATATCCATTCACAGAAAGGATTGTAAGAACCTAAACGCTATGCTGAGGAATAACCCTAAACTTAAGGATCGCCTGATAAACCTCTCATGGGATGAGCTTGATATCTCTACGATGAACGTTAAACTTAGGATTTCCGCTCTTGATAGGAAAGGTCTCCTTAGAGACATCATGGAGATTATCTCTGGAGAAGGGATTAACGTTACCTCTGTCAGAGGACAGGCTAAGAACGGTGAAGCTCAGATAACCCTGACCTTAGAGGTTAGCTCCTCCGAATATCTCTCACGGATTGTAAACCTAATCCTAAGGGAGATTCCTGGAGTTAGGAGCGTGAAGAGGATATGACCGGCCTACTTCGTGGGTACGTACCAGCACATGTTACCCTGATCTGGAGATACCTGAACGGATCATCCTTAGGAGTAGGTATCACCTTGCCCCTCTATTCCTACCCCAAGAGGATCCTCATTAACGATAAGAAAGCTAGAAACTCTGAAATTCCCTTGGCCCCTTTTCCCACTATAGAGGAAGCGCTAAGATTGCTGAGGAATATTTTTCCTAATCTTGCTGACTTAA
>JALUEN010000006.1:0-675 GCA_027052755.1 bacterium
ATCTAAATTAGTGCCTTTGCTGAGGTCAACTATTATAACCCGATTCTCTATCTCCTCTAAAGGGATTCCTCTCACGAGGGATATCCTCTTTATGGAGGCAATCAAGTTCTCCTTAGGGCTTTCAGTAGTTACAAAGACAATTCTTCTGGAGAGAGCGTTCTCAACGGTGAACTGCTCAGCTAACAAGCTCTTGCCGGTATCAGAGGTTCCTCCTAAGTTGATAACCGCTCCCTTAGGGAAGCCCCCTAGGGGCTTAAGTACTGGTTTCCCGTCCTCTCCCTGTGTTGAGAAGAAGAAGAGTTTTCCTAAGTTTTCCACACCAGTAGGGATCGGCTCCAGCTCATAGACCTGATCCTTGAAGCTCCTTAAAGTGCCTACCTCTACCTTCAAGTCCTTCTCTGACTGAAAACCGCTAGCTCCTCGCTGTGGATTATAGCGCTTAGAGCCAGGACCTCCTTTGGATTTAGATCTATAGTTAGATCTATAACTGAAGCTATTTCTCTTCCCCTGAGAATTAGAAGGATCTTCATAATATCTCAGTTTCATCACCTTCTATATGTGAAGTTG
This sequence comes from bacterium, assembly GCA_027052755.1. Taxonomy (GTDB): domain Bacteria; phylum DRYD01; class DRYD01; order DRYD01; family JALUEN01; genus JALUEN01. The sequence continues at coordinate 568 of JALUEN010000006.1, forward strand.
TAAATGGCTTCTATTTAGGGAATTCTATCACTTTTAGCACGCTCCCTTGAAAAACCTCAAAATTATTGTATAAAAAACACTGAAAAACGGGCAGAAAACTAGGATTAG
>JALUEN010000006.1:685-1746 GCA_027052755.1 bacterium
CAAGGAAATGATACATTGAGATGAGAAAATCCCTTCAAAACGTAATCCGAGAATTAAGGGACAGTTTGAAGAGGATTCATTTTAAAACTCTCCTAGGGTTTACCATTCTACTCCTAATAGCAGTTGATATCATTTTCGCTTTGAACTTCCTTACCCTTAGAATGAGGATATACTATCAGAACCTAGAGCTGTTTAAGATCCGAAGGAGATATTTAAGCGTTAAAGAGGAGATAAAACTATTAACCTCTCAGATCTATGAGAGGTTTCCTAAAATCTCATCTGAGACAAGAGAGCTATCCCCAGCTAGATTTATATATATCCTCTTTGAGGAGAGCGGAAAAGTGAGGTTAATAAAACTAGAGAGGTTCAAGACCTTACCTCCTTCAGTGGAGGAGGAACTGAAGCGCAAGAAGAGGAGGAAGAGATAATAGAAAGATGATAGTCTTTAGTGAGAGAGAGTTAAGAAAGGTTAACCTGAGAATATGGATTTTATCTCTCTTCATCCTCTTCGGCTATATTGTGCTCATCTGGAAGCTATACCAAGTACACATAACTCAGTCAGATAAGTATAGAGAGCTCTCTAACTCCCAGTACAGGGGAACTATTCTCCTACCTGCTCACAGAGGGGAGATATATGACCTTAACAATAGAATGTTAGCTTTCTCAGAGGATATATACAGCGTAGCTATTCGCCCCGAAAAGATAGACGATATCTCGCTAGTAGCTGATATCCTATCCAAATACGGAATAAAGAGGGAGAAGGTTTTTAACGCCTTCAACAGTGGTTATCCCTTTGCTTATATAGAACGCAAAGCTCTAAAGCCACCTCAAGCGCAGGCTCTGATACGAGAGCTTGGGAACCTTAGGATCAGAGGTGTGATAGTGGAGAGAGAGACAACCGGCAGGCGAATTTACCCTTATCCTGAGGTGAGAGAGGTTGTTGGCTGGGTTAACATTGACGGGGAGGGAGCAGATGGTGTAGAACTGTCCCTAGATAAGCACCTCAGGGGTAAGCCTGGTTATCTAGTTTTAGAATTTGATGGGAGAGATCACCCTATATA
>JALUEN010000007.1 GCA_027052755.1 bacterium
CAAAGAGCGGTGATAACATCCTTGCCATCTCGCTCACCTCCTCTCTCATCTTTAACTTTAGCTTTTTCTCCAACTCCTCAGGAAGTCTCATCACCCTGTCTATAAAAATCACCAGCTTCCTCAACTTTTCCTTATTCCATCCTCTTCTAAGCCACAGTTTAGCAATCTCTTTGAATAACCTCTCCTTCTCCTCTAGTCTCCTGTCTACCTCCAATCCGCTCCTCAACCAGGCTAGGGTAATAAGTGCAAACGGATTTTCGCTTCGCTCTAGCTCTTTCTCTCTACCCTTGTACTCTAATAACTTCACTACCGGGAACTCCATCAGTACTCTAAAGCCATCCAAACGAAACTCGTACTTACTTGGTTTGAAGTTCGGGTTTCTATCGGTTAATACAGCTAAGCTAACAACATCTTTCTCGTAGCTGTCAAGGACCCTGTAGTAATAGGTAAACATCCTCTTAGCAAATTCCTTCTGTGGATAACCTTGAACCTCCACGTGTACAATTATAATCCTCTCCTCACCGTTCTTCAAGCTAACCTCAAAGAGCAAATCTGCCACCTTGAGGCTATCAACAACTTTTCCTCCTCTAAGTTCTGGGTTTAGAGTTCTGAAACCAGTTGAGAAGTCAACCTCTCTGTAGATCTCAGGGAAGAAGAACTCCAAAAAGTCCTCAAAGAACTCACTGATGAGTTCTTTCTAGAGAAGGTCCTGAGAAACTTCTTGCATTCAGCGCACCTCCTAATTGAGGATGATTGCCCTAGCACTACTCCATCAGTTCCTTTAAATTAAGAACAAAGCCTCTCCTAGAGAAAATCCCAGGAGACCTCCAAGCGTTTCCCTTTAAATTGTACTCTCGGATTCTTAATTCTTCAAGGGAATTCTACTCCTGGAAGAAAAATCAGTTTTCTCTAAAGCTCTTGTACTTCTTTAAGACAGCTTTAGTCTCACCCAGTTCCATAACATCTCCCCTGTGAAGCCATAGGGTTTTTGAGCAGAACTCCTCTATCTGCTGAAGAGAGTGAGAGACTAGGATTAATATCGTACCGTTAGATATTAACTCCTCTATCCTCTTTAAACACTTTCTCCTGAAGTTCTCATCTCCAACAGCTAAAACCTCATCAACTAGGAGTATATCAGGTTCTAAGTTTATCGCTAATGAGAAAGCCAGCCTAGCTCTCATCCCTTTTGAGTAGTACTTCACTGGTACTCTAATGAAGTCTCCTATGTCAGCGAAACTCAGGATCCTCTCCAGCTTCTCCTCTATTTCCTCTCTAGTATACCCTAGGATAGTTCCACTAAAGTAGATATTCTCCAGGCCTGAAAGCTCTGGGTTAAAACCTATCCCTAGCTCTATTAGGGGAGAGATCCTTCCCTTAGCGGTTATATTACCCTTTGTCGGGATCATTATTCCGGCGAGGATTCTCAGGAGCGTAGTCTTTCCGGAGCCGTTCCTACCGATTATCCCCAGGCTTTCTCCTCTCTTCACCTCAAAGGATACACCTTTCAGCGCCCAGAACTCCCTGTGATATTTCTTCCTAAATGGGTGAAACAGCTCCTTAAGTCTATCTATGGGTTTCTCGTACAGCTTAAAGAGTTTCCAGAGATCCTCCACTTTTATCACAACTTCCTCATCAGCTCTAGGCATGATCTCCTTCCTCCTTAAGGAGTAGCATCAGATAACATCAGCGAAGTAAGGTCGTAGTTTCTTAAAGGTAATAGCCCCTACAATCACCACGAATAGGGT
>JALUEN010000008.1 GCA_027052755.1 bacterium
GAAGTATCTTATCTCACTAGAGATTACTTGCGGTCTCTCCAGTGGCGGCGGAACCACTTTAAGAAGCGGTGGGAGGAGAAAGTAATAATACCTGTAATCTTTAAAGCTTTTCTCTCTGGAAGGGTCTAGCGATAGCTTCTCCTGAATCCTTATCAGCTTGTACTCTTCCCTGCCTCTGGGGTAGTCCTCTATCTGATATTGACCTTCTGGAAGTTTAGATTTAGCCTCTTCTAGGTTAATACCTAGTGGATAAGCGTAAGCTACTTCATACTCAGCGATCAGGTTAACCTCAGTTACCTCTGCTGGTACCCTGATTGAGACCTCTATGGGATCTAGAAATGAGGGTTGATAGGGGTTTATGAACTGAGGAGAGGTATCAGTGAATACCTCGGATAGCTTAGATAGTACCTCGCTACCCTGACCAGCCACTTCTATCACTCCCTGAGTAACTACTTGACGTTTTTTTTAGTTATTTTCTCATCTGTATTATCTCTCTTAGGTTTTGAAGTAGATTTTGGAGATATCCTGCAGCTCGCAACTAAATAGGTGAGCCTCTTATCCCTTATCGGAAGCTCTATCCACTTCAAGCTCAGAGAGCCAGATCTCAGGTTAGCGTAAACCACGGGCAATTTCTTCTCAGCTTCCTCTGCTTTTGGATCACTTCCCAGATCTAAGCGCTCACCCCATAGCTCTACTAGTATCTCCCTCTTATCACTTGGAAGCCCGTTTAACCTCTTTAGAAGCTCTCCTAAGCTGTTCGGTATCTCCTTTAATTTTAAGTACTCCTTGGTAGCCTTAAGGTACTTAGCCTTACCGGAGAGGAGCTTCTCTATCAGGTCCCTTAACTTAATCTTCTCCAAGGTGTACTTAACCTCTTTAGCTCTGCTATGCTTTGTCCTGGCTTTCTTTTTATCCTTGAGGTCCACTTTAAACTTTAAGGTGATAACTTTATCTAGGTCAGCCTTATTAGTTACCTCCTTCTCAATAAGCTTAACCGCGAGGAAGACCCCTTTAACGCTTGAACACTCTAAGGAGCTAGATCTGTTCTCAACGACTAACTTCTTCCCCTCAAAGACCTTAGCTAGGTACCTGATGTTCGGGATCCTATCAAATCTCTTAACATAAACCTCTGGTGCTAGATTAGTCCAAGCTATCTCCTCAATTGTTTCCCTAAGAGGTTTCTCATCCTTTGCTCTCAAGCTGGACAGAATCGCCTTGAATATCTCCTCATCTAACTTCCTGAACTTCTCATCAGGCATGAGCTTGGGTTTCTTGTAAAGTAAGTTATTAGCCCAGAGTATGGATGGTTTATCCTTATCGTACCTAGCTAGGTTTATGTAAGAGGGGTGAAGTCTAACCTGTTTGTTAGCTGGTATAACCTGGAACCTCAAGGCTAAGTCTTTTTGTGTCTCAAAACCTATTATAGCGTTTAAGACTTTCAGGAACGCAGCGTCAAAGCTCCTCTTACCGTATTTAGCGATTAGCCTCTTCGCTCTCTCAGAGGGCTTGAAGATGAACACGCCGTACACGTTGAACGGTACTCTCCCTAGCGTAGTGCTGTCAACCATGATAGGGTAGAGTGAGAAATCTGGTGGGACATCTTTAACGCTAACTGATTTGGCAAGGTAAGCGGGAATAACCGCTACCTGGAATTTCCCGGCTTTAGCCAGTTTCCAATAGGTATATCCTGATAGTGGATCGGAAGCTTTTACCGGAGCTAGCTCTAACAGTGAGAGTTCTGATGGCGAGAACACAGAGGTTATTTTAAGGCCACTACCAGCTAAATCCCTAAGCTGTAGTCTTTTAGGATATCTCTTCTCTCCCGTTGGCACTAGGATATAGCTGTGGGCGAACAGGGGGAAACAGATCTGTTTAGAACCCTCTGAACATGTATCTCTAAGCTGTTTATCCGTATCTGATCGGTATGTAGCTTCTAGGACTCCGCCGGTCTCCTTCAGGTAATCATCTGCAGGGATTAATCTATCTCTTAAGTTGTTGAGGAACTTCATAGCCCCTACAGGAGCTACTATTATTGATGGGTGGCTTTTAAGCGAATCTATGAACTCGTTCAGGTTATTAGTTGTCTTAACGCTTACCTTGAAGAGCTTCACTACTGGGTGCTTCTGAGGGAGGTGCTTAGTGATCTCCTCTGATATCTCAGGAGGTGCAAATATTAACACGTGAATTGCTTCTAGTTTCTCAGAGGCGGAGGGGTTCTCTGAAGAGGGAGATGAGGCGAAGGCTAAAGTTGAGATAGCGAAGAGTGAGATAAGGGAAAGAAACATAAGCACTATTTTAAGTTTTCGCATAGTAGCGAGCATATATACGCACCTCCTGACTACCTATCACTGGCTTTCGCTAGTGAACTCTTGAACTCAGTTATGGTCTCCTCTAGAACCTTAACTTGGGATAGATCACAACCTCCTCTCTTTAACTTCCCAGGTCTTCCGCCTAGTTTTATACCCTTCTCCCTTAGAACTTCAGCTAGCTTATCGGATAGTGGACCATATAGGAGAAGGGTTAGCTTATCCTTGGACCTCGCTCCTAAGAGGTAAGTAGAGTTTGTCCTTGTCTTGAGATAGTCATGGACTTTTATCAAGCTTGATGGATCTAGATCTAAGATATCCATGAAGACCTCATCTCTCTCGTGTTCCCTTATCAGTTGCTCTGCTATTGATGAGGCTATCTTTGATTCCAGCGCTTCTAGTTCTTTTCTAAGCTCCTCGTTCTCCTCCTTAAGCTCTTTCACTGCTACCAATAGGTCGTTAGGGGAGGTCTTTAGAGCTTTGCTGAGGTCATGGAGGGTTCTCTCGGTCTGGCGGATGTGATCTAGTAGCGCTAGCCCTACCTTAGCTTCCACACGTCTGACACCTAACGCTACCGCTCGTTCAGAGGTGATCTTGAAGGTTCCTATCTGTCCGGTCCTGGAGACATGGGTACCTCCACATAGCTCATAGCTGATTATCTCCCCGTTTCTGGCGGTTTTCACAGTCCTAACTATCTCTGAGTACTTCTCCCCGAACAGGGCAATAGCGCCCTCTTCCTTCGCCTGCTCTAGAGGCTTGTACTCAACTATAACAGGTATATCCTCAAGTACCCACCTGTTGACCAGGTCCTCTATCTCCTTTATCTCCTCCTCCTTCAAGGGGGCGAAGTGAGTGAAGTCAAACCTTAGCCTATCTGGAGCCACTAATGATCCCGTCTGGTAAACGTGTGGTCCTAGGACTTTCCTGAGAGCTGAGTGGAGCAGGTGAGTAGCTGTGTGATGTCCCATTATCCTCCTTCGCCTATCCTCATCAACCTCTGCTACCACTTTTGCCCCTTTCTTTATCGTTCCGTTCTCAACCTTGCCGATATGTACTATGAAACCCTCTACGTTATGCTGGGTATCCTCTACCTTAAATGTACCGCTCTCTGATCGTATGTAGCCTTGGTCTCCTACTTGACCACCTGATTCCCCGTAGAATGGCGTTTCCTTGAGGACTATCGCTCCGCTCTCGCCTTCTCTAAGCTCATCAGGTAGCTCAAGATTCCCATCCTTAATCCTCAGGATACCTATTACCTCGGTCTCGTGTCTTAACTTCTCATAACCTACGAATTTAACAGTGAACTTGCTGGGAACTGATGCGGTTTTGTAGGTTAGCTCCTCTTGAGCAGCTCTGGATCTCTCCCTCTGTCTCTCAAGCTCCTCTCGGAACTTCTCCTCGTCCACCTCAAAGCCCTTAGATGAGGCTATCTCCTTGGTCAGCTCTATGGGGAATCCCATGGTGTCGTAGAGGTAGAAGGCTATCTCTCCTGGAAGTACGTTAACCCCATTTCTCTCAAGCTCTTCTAGCTTTCTCTCCAGGTAGCTCAAACCTTTATCCAAGGTCTTCCTAAAGAGCTTCTCCTCGTTCTCCAGGGTCTTCTCTATGTAATCCCTCCTATCTATTATCTCGTTATATACCCCTCTGAACACCTCTATCACTGGATCTATCAAGTTTTTCATGAAGGGTTTGTCTATCCCTAAGAGTTTAGCGTATAGGGAAGCCCTCCTTATTATCCTCCTGAGAACGTATCCCCTTCCCTCGTTAGATGGGTAGGCCCCGTCTCCTAACAGAAATATGCTAGCTCTAACGTGATCAGCTACTATCCTCCTGTAGCTAATCGGTGCATCTTTTACCTTCACGAATTCCTCTATCCTATCCATTAGGGGTTTAAAGAGATCTGTATCAAAGGGGGATTTGGTTCCCTGTAGTACCATAGCTAATCTCTCTAGCCCAGCTCCAGTATCTATGTTCTTTTGAGGTAGGTCAAGGTAGTTACCCTCACTGTCCTTGAAGTAGGTTGTGAAAACGATATTCCAGAGCTCTAGGTACCTGTCGCAGTCGTCCTCTGGATGACAATCACCGTACTCAGGTCCTAAGTCGTACAGTATCTCGGTTGATGGTCCACAGGGACCCACCTTACCGGCTGGCCCCCAGAAGTTATCCTCTAATTTTATTATCCTATCCTCAGGTACTCCCAGTGATCTCCATATATTGTAGGCCTCCTCATCAGTAGGGTGAACGGATATCCACAGCCTAGATTTATCCAATTTATATACCTCTGTTAGGAGCTCCCAGGCCCAGGTTATCGCTTCCTCTTTAAAGTAATCGCCAAAGGAGAAGTTTCCAAGCATCTCAAAGAAGGTGTGGTGTCTTATCGTATGTCCTACATTATCAATATCATCGGCTCTGAAGCACTTCTGGCAAGTAGCAACTCTCTTGTACTTAGGCTTAACTTTACCTGCAAACTCAGGTTTAAATGGGACCATACCTGCTGCTACGAAGAGCAGTGTGGGATCGTTCTCCGGGATCAATGGGAAGCTGGGAAGAACTTTGTGCCCCTTACTCTCAAAGAACTTTAAAAAGGTGTCCCTTATCTCCCTATGAGACCACATGCTAGCACCTCCCCTGCGGAAGTTATCCTACAAGGTTTTATTTCAGTGTTTTTGATACTTTACCTTGGAAATAAAAAAAAAATTTGGTGGAGCCGAGGGGACTTGAACCCCCGACCTTCTACACGCCAAGCAGACGCTCTCCCACTGAGCTACGGCCCCACCACTATTATAATTATTCTACGCTTAGTTTATACCTCCTCCTGGTTAAAACTTGATCTTGAGGTAAGCCCTGAAGCCCTTGAAGCTAAGATCAGCTTTGTTTCCAGAGGAGTCCTCTAGGTTGTACTTCTGGTACCTGTAAGCTAAGCCCAGGGCGGTGTTCTCTGACATATCTAGGTTAGCTCCTACCTCGTACTCAAAGAGGTTACCCTTGCCTTGGCTTGAGGAACCGGTAAAACCACCTAGGGAGAAGAAAGCTCTCAGGTTGTCTGCTAACCTGTAATCTCCACCTAAGCCCAGGTAGAACGTGGGGACATTGACGTTGTACTCAGCTCTGTTGATCCCGTCATCGGATATGCCTTTGAACTTGTTGAACCTCAGCCCTCCCAGGAAGTAGATACCACCGCTCTCAGGAGTGTAAGGTACTAGGAAGCTTTTGTAGTAAATATCAACTGCAGTGTACTCTAGGGTTGTGTTAACGGTGCTTCCTGCAGGGAAAAGAACTGCTCCTCCGGTAGAGCTGTCAGGTAGGAAGATGTTGCTAGTTAAGGTAGCTGTCCCCTCATCTCTCAAGTTGTAGTAGGCTAAGCCTAGTGAGGTTCTTGGGTTGTAAACGTTCTTCTCTAGGGATATCCATATACCTGATGGGTTGGTAACGTTGAGAACACCGATATCAGTGCTTGGATTGGTCCCTGCTGTGATGGTCCCGTTCAGCTTACCCCAGGTGTAGCCTAGGTCTAGTTTCAGGCCCTTAAAAGCATCCTCAGCATTAGCAAAGAATGAGACCATTAGAGCTAAAAGTAGAGCTAAGGTTATGCTCTTTAAACCTAACTTTCTCCACTCTCTCATAGCTTTTCCCCCCTGTTTTCAAGTGATTTGGAAAGGTTGGTAAGATATTTCATAGATACTACCTCCAGGTTCTCTTATCCTTTTTTGGTGAACTTCTGAAAAAAGCTCTTGAATTAGAAGGGTTTTTGGTAGAGTTTGAAGTAATAATATATTGGTTCCGGCGTAGCTCAGAGGTAGAGCAGGTGCCTGTTAAGCACCGGGTCGCAGGTTCGAATCCTGCCGCCGGAGCCATTTTTTATTTTTATTTTCCTAGCTTAATTATAAAGGGGGAGTAGGAGATGAGTTTCAAGGTCTTAGCCCTGGGGTTTATCTTTGGTGCTATACTCAGCTACGCTGAGCTGAATAAGTTTGATGTGATAACCGGCTTAGCTGTGAGGAAGGATCTGAGGGTAGCTAAAGCTCTGCTCCTCGCTATAGGTTTAGGAGCTATACTTCTTAGCTGGGAGATATCTTTCGGGCTTGCCTCATATCACGTGAAGCCGTTTCTCATAGGAGGCGTAATCCTAGGGGGACTGATCTTCGGAGCTGGGATAGCTATCCTAGGTTACTGTCCAGGTACGTTAGCTGTATCTATAGGGGAGGGCTCGCTTGACGCTTTATTTGGAATCCTCGGAGGCTTAACCGCTGGTGCTATCTACACTTTATTACACCCTTTTCTCAAGCCTATCCTAGGCCCTAACCTGGGAA
>JALUEN010000009.1 GCA_027052755.1 bacterium
GAGGAAGACACCGGTAAATCCGTTCACGTAGGTGCTAAGGGTCTGTATGGCTCACAGTACACCCTGTTGGATTTCAACAGAGCTGGTGTACCGCTTATAGAGATAGTTACCGAGCCGGTGCTATCATCACCAGATGAGGTGGTAGAGTTCCTAGAGCTTTTACGCCTCACCGCTCTCACGTTGGGAATAAGCGATGTTAAGATGGAGGAAGGATCTCTGAGATGTGATGCCAACGTGTCTCTCAGAAAGAAAGGAAGTGAGACCTTAGGGACTAAGACGGAGATAAAGAACGTTAACTCTTTCAGGTTCCTTCACAAAGCTCTCACCTACGAGATAGCTAGGCAGTTATCAGTTATATTATCAGGAGAACAGGTGAAGCAGGAAACTAGGGGTTTTGATGAGAAACGAGGGATAACCTTTCCTATGAGGAGCAAGGAGGAGGTTCAGGATTACAGGTACTTCCCAGAGCCTGATCTCCTGCCATTAGAAGTTCCCGACGAACTGATCTCCGAGGAGAGAACAAAACTACCAGAGCTACCAGTAGAGAAGGCAAATAGGTTGAAGGAAGAGTACAGTTTATCTCCTGATGAGATATGGTTACTCCTCAACCAGCCAGAGCTATGTGAATTCTTTGAGAGATCCGTTAAGCTAGGTGCTAAACCTAAGACGGCTATAAACTGGCTCAAGAGCGATATTCACGGCAAATTAGAGCGTTTAGGGATGAGGATATCTGAGAGTAAGCTAAGTCCAGAGATCTACGTTAAGTTCTGCAATTTAATAGACAGTGGCACTATAACCTCTAAAATAGCTAAGAAGATCATCCCAGATCTATTAGAGGGTAAAGATCCTGAGGTTATCATAGAGGAGAGGGGGCTAAAGCCTCTAGAGGATGAGGAATCATTGAAGAGGGTTATAGAAGAGGTTCTCTCTGAGAACCCTAAAGCTGTAGAAGATTACAGATCTGGGAAGAAAGGCGTTATCGGATTTCTGATAGGAAGGGTTATGAAAGCTACCAAGGGTAAAGCTCATCCTCAGAAGACTAGGGAGATCTTAGAGAAGCTTCTAAGTAGTGATAACTGATATAAGCTGGAGGGGTGCTCTTTGACCACCTTCTACTCCGGAACAGTGATAAAGGATAGGTACAAGATAATAATGGTTCTTCAAAGGGAGCCACTTAAAACCGTTTATAAAGCTGCTGATATAAGGTTTCCAGGGAAGTTCTGGACAGTTACTCAGATAGATCTGTTTATATCAGACTTATCCTCTATAGATGCTTATCAGGTAGCTGTTCACAACGTCTTCAGGGAGTTACTATCCATAAATCACCCTAAGATCGCTAAGGTTGTTGACTATTTCTTTGAGGGGCCGAGTCTATTTGTAGTTACTGAGCACGTTGAGGGACTGAACCTACAGGCACTTCTGAACACTAGCTCAGAGCCACTTCCGGAAAAGCGAGTCCTTTATATAGGACTTCAATTATTAGATATAGTTAAATACCTGTGGTCAAAGAGGATAATCTTCTTAGTTGATTTTAAACCCTCTGCCTTTATAATGAAGAAGACAGGGGAGATCATATTGTCCGAGTTCGCTATAGATAAGTTTCTCACATCCTACGAAGATGAGGGAAACTTCATAGCTGGGACCATAGGCTATATCCCTCCTGAGTTCCTACAACCAGAGAAAGGGATAAACGAGAGCTCGTACATATACGTGAT
>JALUEN010000010.1:0-4536 GCA_027052755.1 bacterium
TCGGGCAGAACTAAGCTTATCACCTAGCTGAAGCTAAAAGAGGGGCGCCAAGTGGCGCCCCTCTTTTTATTTCCTTTTCCTTTTATTAAACTTTAAATTTTTAAACCACAGCTATGCTTTTCATCTCCCTGAGGGGAGTTCCCCTCACTAACACGTTCCAGATAAGGTCTGTACCAGGGGAGAAAGCTAGTTCTCTCCAGTCCCTTGTGTCCAGGATCACTGCAGATCCAACGTAACCCTCAGCGATCACGCCGTACCTGCCTTCTAAGCCTGAAGCATAAGCTCCATTTACCGTTAATCCTGCTAGGATTACCTCTGGATCTAGCTTAAGCTTGAGAGCGCTTAGTGAGGCGATGAATGGCATGGAGAGGGTTTGGGAGCTCCCTGCGTTGTAATCCGTTGCTAAAGCTATTATGGCACCATTTTTCGCTAACTCTTTAGCTGGAGCATAAGGCTCATCAATGAAAAATGATGTCCCAGGCATTAGGGTAGCGCATGTCTCGGATGAAGCAATTAACTTTACCTCCTCATCAGTTAGCTTGAGTAAGTGATCTAAGCTCCTAGCTCCTAACTTCACAGCTATCTCTACTATGCCTGTGCTCTCAAACTCGTTAGCGTGAACTTTAAGGAGGTATCCTAACTCTTTAGCACGCCTTAGGATAGCTTCAGTCTCATCCACTGTAAAGGCTCCTACGTCGCAGAAGACATCTACGAACTTAGCTTTCTCCCGAAGTTTAGGGAGGAAGAGGTTGATGAACTTCCTCACATAATCCTCTCTATTCTCGTCAGCTGGTACTATGTGAGCTAACAGGGTCGGAACTAGGTCAACGTTAAGCTCATCCTGAAGCTCCTTTATGATATCCAGCGCTAGCTCCTCGCCCTCTAGGTTCAGGTGATATCCACTCTTCACCTCAAAGGCAACTGTACCGCTTAGTAGAGCTTTCTCTATCCTCTTCTTGGCTAAGGAGTGCAGCTCATCTTTAGAAGCTCTCCTGGTCTGCTGGACAGTGTACTTGATTCCTCCTCCTTCCTCCGCTATCTGGAGATAGGAGACTCCTCTTATCCTCTTGAGGAACTCGTGTACCCTTGAGCCGGCATAGATTAGGTGGGTATGGGAATCAACGAAGCCAGGCAGAAGCGCCCTACCTTGACAGTCTATTACTAGATCTATCTCCTCCTCCCTTATCCCCCTATAGCTTAGATCTTCCTTAATATCCTTCCAGCTCCCTACTGAAAGTATGTCTCCATTAGTTATAAGTATCGCTCCATCTTCTAACTCTATTATGTTAACATTGTTAGCTCTGTGATACTTAGCTGGAGAAGGAGTGGTGATCTTACAGTTAACTAATAAGGTGTATAGTTTTGGGTTATCCACCATATTTAACACCTCCTGTGTAGTGTAGTTATCTGTGATACTTGTAGTAAGCTGCGCATGCTCCCTCGCTGGACACCATAGGAGCGCCTAACGGATGGGTAGGGGTACATTCCTTTCCGAAAGCTGGACAGTCAGTGGGTTTTTTTATTCCTTGGAGGATCAGCCCGCTTATACATACCTCGTTTTCCTTAGCCTTCTTAGGCTTTAGCCCTAGTTTCTCAAGGGCATCAAAGCGCTTATAGGACTCCCTAAGCTTCATCCCGCTTTTAGGGATCAAACCTAGTCCTCTCCACTCCCTATCAACTACTTCAAAGACCTCCCACATTAGCTCCTTAGCCTTGAGGTTACCCTCTCTCGTAGCGGATCTGGTGTACTGATTTCTCACACCCACCTCTCCTCTCTCTAACATCTCTACACACATATATATTCCCTGTACTAGATCTAGAGGCTCAAAACCAGTTACCACTATTGGTATCTTATACTCCTGAGCGATCTCCTCATATTCCTCATATCCAGTAACTGTACAGACATGGCCTGGTGCTAGGAGTCCTTGAATCTTAGTCTCTGGATTTGAGAATATGGCTTTTAGGGCTGGTGGAACTAAAAAATGAGATACCAGAATGGAGAAGTTCTTTAGGTTTAGTTTCTCCGCTAGCTTAACAGCCATCGCAACTGATGGTGCAGTAGTCTCAAAACCCACAGCAAAGAATACCACCTCTTTGCTTGGGTTTTCCTGGGCTAGTTTAACGGCATCAATAGGAGAGTAAACAGTTCTCACATCTCCTCCTTGCGCTTTAGCAGATAGGAGGTCAAGCTCAGAGCCTGGTACCCTGAGCATGTCGCCAAAGGAGGTGAGGATAACATTGGGTTTAAGTGCCAGCTCTATGGCTAAGTCAATAATGTGAGGTGGGGTAACACACACAGGGCAACCAGGACCGTGAACTAGTTCCACAGGTGAGATGACCCTGTCAACGCCGAATCTGAGGATATTATGTGTTTGTCCACCGCAGACCTCCATTATCACCCAGGGCCTAGTTATGGTAGCCCTAAGCTTATCTAGTACCTCCCTTATCTTCCTAGCATCTCTGAACTCGCTCAGGTATTTCATGGCTTGCCCTCCTCTCCCTGACCTCTCTCTTGAGGCCTTTCTGAATTCCTGATATACCTCTTATAGTTTAAAGCGAAGTTAATCAACCTAGGGAGCCTCTTTAGCCTGGAGGGTTGAGTGATCATCCTGTACATCCACTCTAAGTTAAGGGTTCTGAGTAGCTTAGGAGCTCTCCTTACCTCCCCGCTCCATACGTCAAAGCTCCCACCGATCCCGATCCCTATCCTAACATTAGGGAGATTTGGGAGGTTTTTCCAGAGCCATATCTCCTGTTTAGGGGATCCCATACCCACTAGCAGGATCTCTGCTCTGCTATCCCTTATATCCCTTAAAATCTCCCTCTCCTCCTCTTCTTGAAAGTATCCGTGGTGAAAGCCTGCTACTGAGGCTCCGAACCTCTCAGCTAGGATTTTCGGCAACCTCTCTACAACTTCTGGCTTGCCACCTAACAAGTAAACGCCTCTGCCTCCATATCTCTTCAAGATCTCCTCTGCTAGCTCTATACCGGGAATTTTCTCTACCTCTCTTTCGGTTACCTTTGATATAGCCTTAGAGATACTTATGGAATCCGGCACAATTAGGTTAGCGCCTGAGATCGCTTTGAGAAGCTTTTCGTTCTCTCTAGCGATAACTGTCATCTCAGCGTTGAGTGTAACGATAAATAGCTGAGATCTATCACTCAACCCCTCCTCAACTCTTGATAGGGCTTCCTCTTTACTAGAGGCAATCTCTAAATCAACGCCTAGCCAGTTAACTCTCACCCCATGATCTTCGCCTCTGAGAGAGATTTTAAACGATTTGGAAAGTCTCCTCTACTAGCTTAATGATGTCCTCTTCATTAGAAGGTCTTGGGTTGGTTTTGTAACTCTTACCTTGGAAGGTTATCCTAACTATCTCCTGGAGATCAGAGGATTTGACCTTAACTGGTCCAGAGCCGGTTAGGTTGTAGGTTTTAGGATCATAACCTAGAGCTTGGTAGAACTTCTCTAATCTCTTCAATACATCATATGCGGTTATATCTAAATACCTCCTCAGTTTCTCATCAATGTACTGAGCGTTGAAGTTCCATACAGCTGGTAGCATTGCGCTGACAGATAGTCCGTGAGGTACTCCGTACAGGAGTCCTATAGCATGACCTATAGCGTGGCATAGCCCTAACCCGCTAGTAGCGAAGGATAAACCTGCGGTAAGAGATGCCCAGCTCATCCTCTCCCTGTAGGTAGGGTTCTTTAGATCCCTCATCAGCTCTGGTAGTATCTCAAAGATCGTCTCCGCGGCACCCCAAGCTAACCTCATGGTGAGCGGATCACTCCCCGTTGAGGCGACCGCTTCTAAGGCATGAGTTAAAGCATCCAGTCCGGATGAGAGGGTGTACCTCTCATTTAGGGTATGGGTTAGTTGGGGATCAGTGAAAGCTATGTCTGGAAACCAGAGCCTGTATCCTATACTGCCTTTATACCTGCCTGGATCTATCAGAACTGATACAGTGGTAACCTCGCTACCTGTCCCTGAGGTGGTTGGAATTGCTATAAAGGGTAGTTTCTTATTAGGTAATCTCTTCTTCTTATAGAAGAAATCCTCTACACTATCGTTTGGATCGGCGAAGTACAAACCCGCTACTGCCTTACCTAGATCTAGAGGACTTCCTCCTCCTACTGACACCACCATCTCTACCTCTAGTTCCCTAGCTAGCTTAAGGGCTTGGGAAAGGTGATCTAAGGTGGGTTCACCGTTTACTATGTACTCCCCAGCTGAGTTAGATAGCCAGGGCGCTCTCTCAAGGAGTCCGTTGTCTTTTAACGCCTCAAAGGATTTGTTGCCTCTAACCAGGAGAAACCTCTTCTCAAGAAGTCCGTTCTTCTTTAGGATACCTTCACTGCTCCCTATTATTCCAGGACCATAATATACCTCTGTGGGCATCGTGAACATGATACCACCCCCTCTCTTAATAAATTCTTCACCGGTAAAGTGTTTATTCCCGCTCTGAAGAGGTAAAATGTCTTCAAGGGAAAATCTCTTTTATTAGGCACCTGATTAGGAGGCGAGATGTTTG
>JALUEN010000010.1:4546-6426 GCA_027052755.1 bacterium
TTGAGGAAGTTAACTATCTTAAGTTTAGAGAGCCAATTCCTCTTAGTGGTGATCTCAAAAAAATTCTAGACAGTTTATCTGAGACCTTATCCCAGGAAGAGGTGGCTCTCCTATTCTCCAGATTAAAGGAGCTTTATTTAACAAATAGTACCTTCTCAGAGACTTTTTCGGGGACGGATATAAAAGCTAGGCCCTATGACCTGATCCCTATTGTTAAAGGAGATAAGCTAGAGGGTGTACTAAAGGTCAAGTATCAGGAACTTTCCTCTCTATTAGTAGATACTCTAGAGAATTTAGAGGAGATCCTCCTCATAACTGATAGAAGGGGTAGAATTATCTACGTAAACGATTACTTCTCTAAGGTTATGGGATATGATAGAAAAGAGGTTATAGGGAAGAAACCGAGCATATTATCCTCTGGTTATCACAGTAAACAGTTCTACTCTAACTTGTGGAGAACGATAACCACAGGGAGAACGTTCAGGGGGATCTTTATTGACAGGAGAAAGAATGGGGAGCTTATACTTCTAGATCAACTGATAAAACCTCTTACTGATTCCCGTGGGGATATACTAGGCTTTCTCTCGCTGAGCAGAGATCTATCCTCCATCGTATCTGGTGGAAACGCTAATACCCTTCTCTTTGATCCTGTAACATCTCTACCTAGGAAGGAGATCTTCATTAGAGAGCTTAAGAGTCTCCTTGAGCTGATGAAGGTACCGTGTGCTCTACTGGTCTTTAGGATAGATTCTAACTGTTATCCATCAAAGAGGGATTTTGAGAGGAGGTTAAAACTTTTCTCTAAGATACTCCTAGATATAATTCCTGTTGTAGGTGGAGGTATCGCTGGAAAGCTATCTGAGAATGAGATTGCTGTGTTCTTAGAGGGGAAGAATACGGAGGCAGATGCTTTCGCTGTATCCATTGAGCTGGTTAGAGCCCTTAATGAGAGGGTTAAAGATCTCCAGGGGTTGAGTTACAGGGTAGGTTTAGCGGTATATCCTAAAGATGGGAGTACCCCTGAGGATCTCTTAGAGAAGGCTATAACCTCTATGGAGAGTGGTTTAAGGTACAGGGGAGAGGAGCACCTTAATTTATACATCTACGAGGAAGCAAGCCTGAAGTCAGAACTTGAGCTCCTCTTAGACCTGAGAAACTACGCTTTAGCTTATCAGCCCTATGTCAGGTTATCAGATGGTAAGGTTGTAGGAGCTGAGGCTCTACTTTACCTGAGGAGAGGCGGTAACCTGATATCACCTTCTAAATTTATTCACGTTCTGGAAGAAACGGGCTTCATACTTGAGGTTACCGGATGGATTATTGATACTGTCTCAAGGGATTTGGGGACTTTCCTAAAGCTGATTGAGGAAATCAATATGGTGTCAGTTAACGTATCTCCGCTTCAATTGAGGATCTCTGATGGCTTTGATCTATTAAAGGGAAAACTGGAGGTTTTAGGTGATCTGACCCGATATATCACCCTTGAGCTGACAGAGGGCGCGCTAGTAGTTCCTGATAGCTTTGATGAGCTAATTGAGTTAAAAGAGAGATATAAGGTGAAGTTATCCTTAGACGATTTCGGGAAGGCTTACTCATCTCTCTATGTTCTCAAGGAAATGCCTCTAGATGTGGTTAAGATAGATATATCCTTTATTAGAGAAATGCTAACTAATGACAGGAGTTACAAGATAGTTAAATCTATTATTGAGCTAGCTAAGGACTTAGGTATATCGGTGGTTGCAGAGGGGGTAACAGATGAAGATCAACTTAAGGAACTTAGAGGTTTAGGATGTGAGCTTGGACAGGGATACTTATTTGGAAAACCTATGTTACTTGAGGATTTTATGAGATACTTAGCTTCTATGAGAAAGGTTTAAAAT
>JALUEN010000011.1 GCA_027052755.1 bacterium
CTTTTAATACTCCTATGGGACCTTTAGCTAAGGTAGCTACTGCTTCAGCTGATAGGTACAAACTTTACCTATATGCTGATACTTTGAAGAATTTACATCGCAGAGCTAAACTTTTCGCTCCTAAAGGGAAGAGGCTTGTGAGGATTGGACCTCTAGAGGCTAAGAGAAGACTTGACTCTAGAAAACCTGTAGCTGTCGTCACTGCCATCTCTAGAACTATCCTCAAGAAGCACTCTGAAGTTGAGTACAATAGCGAAGATGGTGGAATATTTATTGGCCCTGGGGTATTTACATCTAAAGATAAAGAGCTCTATCAATCTAAGAGTAACTATCAAGGGGAGAAGGTCCAGTATATCGTTGATTACCTGAGGTCTTGGGACGACTTGACTTTCATAGATGACAAATCTCCAGGTGTACCTGGAACTCCTTATATCCCTAAACCTGATGGTACTCAGGGCACTGCCGAGGTTACGGTCTCTGAGACCTGGGAGAGAAAGTGGATTGCTGAGCACAGGCGTGAGGAGAAGACGCTCATACTACCAATCGGTTTTGGAGGTTCTGAGGAAACGACTCACTCAGAAGGCTATGAGAGGGAATCCACCGCTTAGTGTTTAAGGGGGATTGAAGATGGAAAGAATTGGAAAGGGGATAAGAACTAGAACTGATTTAAACATCTCAAGGATACCTCGTAACCAAGTTAAAGATGGGACTTTATCCCCGAGCTTACCAAAGTCTGAACTAGGTAAAACGGTTAGCGGTACGCCTGATAATGTGGTCATAGGTATTAGTCATAATGAAAGGTTGTTCTCTAAACGTTTAGGTGAGGTTAAGGAACAATTAAGGGAAGCGGAGTTGAATAAAGTACTCTATGATTGGAAAAGTGGTTTTACCTTTATAGTGGGCTCTGCACTGTTCTTGAAAGTTCTAGCGCTTGCTGGAATTCCTCCTGTGGTATCTGTACCTTTAACCCTTGGGTTAGGTATCTTAGCCGGAGTTCTCAGGAGGAGGAAGATAGAAGGAGATATCGTTAGAGAGGTAAATGAGAGAATCCCTGAGCTTAGGATAGATATGAAGACTAAGGGGATAATAACCTCGGATTTTAAGCCTTCTAAGATAGCCTTAAGAAAACCGGATCATCTGGTTAACGTTATCTTTCGCGATGACCTACATATTGACTTTGATGTTATAACGAAGAGGTCTAAAAGTTTTAAGCGAAATAAAGGGAAATTATCTAGTGAAGCCTTGAATTACCTTAAATCCAAGAAAGAGCTCGTCATGGAATACATTAGAAAGGGCTTGATATTCTCTTATAGGGGGGCAGAGACGAAATTTGGTAGAAAGGCAATAGAGAGGATCTATACCCTTCAGGGACTTAGGGATGCTCTCTTTAAGGGATATGACCTTTACCTGGTTATTCCTAAGTCTTTGAAACCTTCAAAGTTGACTCTTATTAAGGAAGGGAAGGATTTAGATGAGAGAGAGGAGATCCTCTTTAATGAGTTAACTTATGAGACTAGGAAACTGTTGAATGTAAAGGATTTAGAAGCTTACGCTGATGAATTGGAGAAAGTGATAGATCTACCTAAGGATGTTTCCTGGTTATACGAACCTATCTCTAAGAGACGAGATAGCCGAGATAGGCATCAGATAGTTTTCGCTATCCCTAAGGAG
>JALUEN010000012.1:0-5371 GCA_027052755.1 bacterium
TAGCTAAAGCTATACTGGTAACAGCACTGATTTTTGCCTCTACGTTAGTTTTAATCTTCCTTCACCTTTACAGGGAGAGAGAGGTAACCTTATCCTATCAAAGGGAGTTTGATAAAGCCTATGAGGAGTTTTTCACCCTATATGATGCCTGTAAGTTCGCTGTAAACTTCTTCAGTAAGATCACTAGGGCGGTAGATGTGGCTCTGTTCCTTTATAACTACCAAGCTAGTGAGCTTTACATAACTGCGTACAAGGGGAAGATATCCCAGGATCTTAAGGAAGCTAAGATCATTGCCTCTGATGAGGCTAGGCGCTTCTTCCTGCCTTACATCAGCTCTAGGAACTTCATTATCCCCTTAATCCTCCTGGAGAAGAACCCAGCTTTTGAGAACGCTTTTCCTACCTTATATCAGCGCTTAAAGAACAGTGGGCTAAACTACATAACTCCGCTCTTTGATAGAAGGAGTTTGAAAGGAATCTTCGCCTTCTCTAGAAAGGATATCAGCTTCTTTGAAAAGTTGATCTTAAACGATAGGTTAAGCGTACTGCTCCCTAGAATAGCTGTGGCTATAGAGTCGCTGGTGCTTTACGAGACCTCAATAGTTGACGAGACTACGGGAATATATAATAAGAGGTACTTCAGGAGCTTGTTAACCGCTGAGCTTAAGCGATCTATCAGATATAACCAGCCCTGCTCTCTCATAATCTTTGACTTGGATGATTTTAAGAAGATAAACGATAACTTCGGGCATCTTCAAGGGGATAGAACGTTAAGGGAGATAGCTACGATCGTTAAGAGCTGTATAAGAGAGGGAATAGATATATTCGCTAGGATAGGAGGAGAGGAGTTCGCTTTGCTTCTACCGGCTACTTCTACTGAGGGAGCAGTTAAGGTTGCTGAGAGGATTAGGAAAGCGGTGGAGAGTCATAAGTTTCCTTTCCTCCCGGAAGGGTATAAGGTTACTCTCAGCTTAGGTGTTGCCACCTTCCCATACCACGCTACAGATGAGGAAAGCTTTATCAAGGTAGCGGATGACGCGCTCTACGCAGCTAAGAAGATGGGGAAGAACCGAGTTGTAGTCGCTTCACCGGATAAAAACATGAAGGATAAGGAAGCTCCTGGTAGGGTGAAATCCTTAGAGGAACAACTTCAGCTGATAGATCCTAAGACAAACTTACCGCTCTACAACTACTTCATTCTCAGGATGAGACAGGAGCTTAAGAGGGCTAGGAGGTATAAGATACCTCTCAGTTTAATAGCTTTCAGGGTCTCTAACCTACAGTTCACGAAAACCCAGAAGGTTCGCGAGGAGCTCATAAAGGAGATTGCTTCTCAACTAAAAGGGGCTATAAGATATGGAATAGACATTCCCACCTACGATCCTCAGAACGAGGCTTTCCTCCTGTTATTGCCTGAAACCCCTAAAGATAAAGCTATCATGGTTGCTAAGAGGTTGAGGAAGCTCTTAGCTGAGCTAGGAAGTACTTACTTCAGTATCGTCGGGTTCCCAGAGGATGCTACTACCTCTGAGCAGTTTCTGATGAGAGCTCTACAAGTGCTTCAGTACGCAAACGATGATGCTCCTATACAGTTTTGGCAGATGTCGGTTGATATAGATATGGATGCTAAGGAGAGCTAGGCTATGTTAAAGGTTAAGGCTTTGATCTATGAAATTGTAAGTTATTTCCTTGGAACCTATCTATTCAACACCACCCAGGAGCGCTTTGAGGATCTTAGGAGAGCTCTAGAGGATGACCTGGAAGTTAAGATATTCCTAGGAGATGGGGCTGATGAGATTCCTCATGAGCCAGAGGATTTCGTCTTCTCTTTTAAAAGCGTTAAGGTAATTATCTCACCGAGGGCTGATTTAAGTAAAGCTCTAGTGAAGGGGACCCCTCTTGAGGTCTTACTTCCTAAGATGATGAGGGAGCTCTATAGAGATATTCAGATGACTTTAAAAGCTCTCTTGACATCATGGTTTTACGATATGGGACGTTTTACTGAAAAACTTAGAGAGCTTTTAGATGGGATACTAAATGAACACCTGATCATAGATAAGTTAAGTAGTTATAAAGATGAGATGAGGACATTTCACCTCTCCACCTACTCAGATCTCTCCTTAGAGCGATCGTTTTACCCTATCTACAGCTCCATCTTGAACCTTATCGCTGAGATCGGTGGTGAGGCTGACTTCCTGATCCTATCCGGGGATTCTAACCTGCTGATCTCTGAAGAGGGAAGGAGCTTTTACTTAAGAGATCTTGATGAGAAACCTAGGCTTTTAATAGATGGTAGCTTAATCCCTGTAACCACTAAGGGTAAGTTAATAGGGGCTGCACTACTACCTAAGTGGCTCCCGTGGAAAGTCCTAGTCGTCCTTCAGCTACTTCTAAACCTCTCAGCTGATATGAACTCAATCTTAAAGCTTGTTCGCAGGGAGATAGTGAGCAAGGATAACCTCCTGAAGCTGATAAAGGCTCTAGGGGCCACCATGCGTCTAGAAAATGTACTGAGGGTTATACTTGACATAGGGATTACTATCTTAGGGGCTGATATAGGGGTTCTCAGCCTCAAAGGAATAGATCAGATAGTTCTCTACTCCCCTGATGTAGCCTCTGACTTAGAGAGGTCCACCCGTGTAACTAAGGTGATGAACTCATCACTGCCGATTTACCTAAAGTTACTTCTTAAAGGGGAAAGGGAGTTGGAGATCTTTCCATTAGAGAACGAATATGATCTAGCCATAGGAAGAATAGAGGGAAGGGATTTCATAGCTTTCCTCGTTAGGAAAGGCCTTCAGGACCACCAAGAGATAGTGAAACTTCTAGAGGTACTTATAAGGAGTACTAAGCTGGCTTTGGAAACCAACGAGATCCTGAACTCGCTGGTGATCAGAACTCTACAGCTTAAGAGGATCTTGGATTTCTCTAAGAGGGTGATTGCTCCCCTTGATATAGACAGCGTTATCTCTGAGATATTTAGCTGGATTTCTCAGGAGTTTAACATAGATCTGATAGCCTATCTTCACTTTAATAAGGATAAGAGGATTTTTCAGATACAGTACCTTAAAGAGATATCCTATAATTTACCTGAGGATGTTCATCAGTTTTTCAAGGAAGCTCGGTTGGCTTACGTAGATGTTCCAAGTGAGATCCTGAGATCACTTAGGAAAGGCGAAGTTCTCGTGTTCCCCAGGGATTACTCTAAGTTCGTGTCGGGTGAGGAATCCCCAGATCCTATAAGGAACTTCCGGGAGTTCTTTAAACTGTTAGGTTTTGAGAGGTTTACGTTGATACCCTTCAGCTTTGAGGGGGAGATAAAAGGGCTTTTGTACCTTGGGGGATACTCCCCATCTAGGGGTGAGGAGGATGTCTTGGTTTCCCTGGGAACGATAGCTTCTATAGCTATAAGCAGAGCTATACTGTGGGAGATCCTGAACTACAAATATGAGTTGTCTGAGATACTGAATAGACTGGTTTTAGAGGCTCTTGAGGGAGCAACTATCACAGATTTTCTTAGGAAGGCGTCTGAGAGCTTAGTTAACCTAATGCCTAGATTGTCTGTGGGATTATACATCCCTAGAGATGATGGCTTAACTTTTCTAGATTCCTTCACATCTGATGAGGAGAGGAGAGGAGATTACAGGGAGTTCTTTCAGAAGTTCCTCTACGCTTTACTTCATAAAGGGATTATAGCTAGGAAGCTGTTACCCTCATTAAGGAGCGAACAGGAAGAGAGTATTCAAGCCTTTCAGAGGATGAGGGTTCTTGAAAACCTACGATTATTCCTAGATGAACCTGAGCTTTACTCCCTGACAAAAAAGCTTAACCTAAGAGCTATAGCTACGCTTCTCCTCATCTCTCAGGAGGGGAGAATAGTTGGAATTATCGCTGTGGTTTCACCTGATACGGTCTTTGAGGATAGGGAAATGGAAAACTTGAGAACTTTCAACTATAGCGTATCCCTTGTGATAAATAATCTATTAACCTATCAATCGCTGAAGGATAAATTAGATCAACTTACAAGGACTTATGATCTCATAAGGGAGCTGTGTCAGGAAAATGAGGAGATATCCTTCCTGAAGAAGGTCCTGAGATATCTCAAGGACTACTTTAACTCATATAAGCCAATTTGTTACAGCTTAACTAATCATAGGTGGAGGGAGATAGAGGGGTCTGCTGACAGGAGCTTCCAGTTCAACTCCAAGCTGAGAGAGGAGCTTTTAAAATTGATTAAGAGCGAGGAACGAGCTCTGAGAAGCGGTGAAGTCCTGCATTTCAGCTTAAGCCTCTTGAGGACTCGTGGTTTTAAAGCTATATATGATTATCTCTCTGAGATGGAAGCCTCTAACTTGGTGGTTTGTCCTATATCAGCCTACTCCCAGCTGTATGAGGTCATCTTTCTACCTGTCTTTAGAAAACACTTAGATAAGGATTCGCTGGCCTTCCCACAGATAGTTGTTATGCCGGTAGTGGGCCTTTTATGGCAGGCTATGCTTAAGTTGCACCATGAGAGGGAAACAGCAGAGGTCTTGAGGAGAAACCTCTTATTGGATATCCAGGTCTTAGAGGATATAAAGAGGCGATATCCGCTTGAGATAGGTTTGAAGTACGTTCCTGCTAAAGAGCTCACGGCAGACTATTTGGACTTCATCCCTATATCTAAGGAGAAACTATTAGTTGTTCTCAGTGATGTCTCCGGTAAAGGCCCTGAGTCAGCTATATACACTGTTCAGGTGAAATACGCTCTGAAAGCTTTAGCCTCTATAACTGATGATTTAGCCTTCATCGCTGGAAAACTAAACCAGATGATATCTGAGAGCTCTCCAATAGAAAAATACTTAACAGCTTTTCTTGGCGTGTTTGATTTTCAACGTGAGGAGCTTAGGTATGTTCTGTGCGGTCATGAACCGCCTATCCTTGTACGCTCTGGAGAGGTTCGAGAGCTGAGGAGTGGAGAGTTCCTACCGCTTGGGATGTTTGAGGACGCTAAGTATGATGTAGAGCGATTGAAACTTAAACCAGGTGATCTCCTGTTCATCTACAGCGATGGCTTAACAGAAGCTAAGAATCCGAGAGGTGAGCTGTTCGGTGATGAGAGGGTGAGGAACTTCTTGAAGAGGTACTCTGATGAATCGCCTAACATGATAGTTATGAGACTTTATAGATCTGTGAAGCTATTCACTGGGGGAAGGGGTTTAAGAGATGACCTATCACTGGTGGCTATAAGGTTTAAGGGTGATTCTCTTATGGACCTAAAAAAGTGGTACAATAATAGGGGGGGATGATATTGAGTATGTCTAACGATCGCTCGGAGCGAGAGTACCTAGAGCTTCTGGAAAACGTTTTTCAGAAGATGTATGAGGTTCAG
>JALUEN010000012.1:5381-6401 GCA_027052755.1 bacterium
CATATACGCTCAAAAAGGACTACAAGCGGTCATGAACTTATTTAGGGAGTTCTCTCAGGAACCTGTTAAGCTTGACCCCAGCGATCCTGTTTATCAGCAAGCTGAAGCTCTCCTGAGACAGCTAGTTAACTCGCTTAGAGAACTTTACAAAGACTTAGAGAGTGCATCCCCTCCTGAGTCCTGGGAGAAGTTTCACCAGGTGTTATCTAGATCCCTATTATTACAGATAGAGGGTTATGAGGAGATGTTGATGGCTTTCACCGACAAGAACCCTGAACATATTAGAGCCGGTAGCTATAAAGTTAACCAAGGTCTAAAGCTATTAGAGGGTGGTGAGAGGAATTAATAGCTAAAAGTCAATGGGGTCTGAACCTGATACATCTCCTCCCTGGTCAGCTTCAGGAGTTTGAAGATCCAGATCGGATAGGTTGGAGCTTCCCTCACTAACTGTTTCCTGTTCCTCGCTGTAACTATATAGGAGAGAGCTGTACCAAAGGGAGCTAACTAAAGCCCCCTTGTAACCTATAAAAGGTAGAGCTATAACACCGAATACTATGAGAGAGATCAGGTACACTATTATAGATATGGGTAACCCTAGATCCGGTGATGCCACCATTAAACCGGCTGCAGGTAAAGCCATTATGCAACCACAGGGTATTAATACCACTCCTAGAATGAACTCAATAGCGAACTGAAGTACTACATCTGCTAAACTTACTAATACCCAGAATAGAGGTGCCTCCTTTAAGACCTCAAATGCCTGTGAGATAGATCTCACCCCTGGAGCCTCCTCGGTAACTACCTTAATCAGTGATATATTGTTGATAGCGTTCAGAACAAGTCCTACTAGGAGGAAAGCCACTAGAGCTAATATCAGCAGTACTACAGCTACCACAAAACTTATCCCACCTAATATCTTTCCGAGATCACCTTTTAATAGAAATGCTACCCCTATCGGTATGGCGATTACGACAAGGATTATCAGGACTAGCGTTAGATTAACTATGAAGTAGAGAAACC
>JALUEN010000013.1:0-1929 GCA_027052755.1 bacterium
GTAGTCCCCCTTTGAGAACTGAGTGTAGTACTGTTTGTAATCCTCAACTAGGGCTTTCAGTACGGCTTTCTCCTTGGCAGTTATAACTCCGTCTGCAGCAGCAAAAGCTTTGTAATCTGCAATATCCTGGAGCCTGTTGGCTAAGTGCCTAAACTCTTGCCTGTTAATAGCTCCACTCCTTACACCGTTATACAGACTTCCAGCAATGGGATCTAATGGCATAGTTTCCCCTCCTCTCATTTTTTATTTCTTGCCGCAATCTATATTTTAAGCTAAATATTAGAAATGTAAAGGGTCTTTAAAAAATTTTTTACAAAATTTACAAAATATTAATATAGTGTGGATGATATGATTTTTAAAGGATTAATAGGTAGCTTAAGAAAAGCCTTTATTGAGGTGATGTGAAATGTCACTAGCTGAGATTAATCAGATATATAAAATGCTCTTTGTAATTGGGAAGTTAGCTGAGGAGGGAACTCTGAGAGAGGATCACCAGGAGGATCTAGATATATTAGCCTCTCGTTTAGAAGAGCTCCGATCTGAGATAGAGGAGAAGTTGTTTGAGCTTTTGGAGAGTCCTGGTGTTAATGGAGAACTAGATAACCTTCAACTAAGCTCTTTGGATAGGTTAAAGGAGAAGTTAAGAGAGTTCTGGGAGAAGCAGTTAGAAATTATAGATCTCTTGCTTGATTTTATTGACTCAATAGACTTTCAACTTTTAGATCAGGTAAAAGCTCTTATAGATGAATCTTACTTAATGGATGTGGAGATAAGAGAGGCTTTTGAGGAGGTTGACAGTGATATAAGCAACTTATCAATAGAGGCTTAGAAACGTTTTTAAGTAAATCTGCCTCTAGGTGATAAGTTATGAACTCTCCTCCATCTCTTTTAGGGTTTGTTTAGAGAACTCTATTATATGTTCAGCGGTTTTCACGGCTTCCTCAGCCATCTCCTTAGTGTAGACCTTATACGGCGGTTTACTGTGGTGTGCTGCTGGGTATCTAGCGCTCACGTAGTGTCGGTCCAGTATCTCCGCGCTGGCGTAGAGCTCCTCTGATACCTTGGTTATCTTGCTCAAGGTATCTAATAGGTTAGTAACTGAGTGTCTCCAGGACTCCATGTTCGCCTTCTTCAGTATAGCCTTGACTGCTTTAACAGCTGCTTCTTGAGAGCAGAAGCATGCCCACTCGTAATACCCGCCTTCTAAACAGTACTTAGCTACCTCTAAATCCCTCTCTGACTGCTCTAACCATGGTTTGTACTTCTCACTCAACTTCAAAACCTCCTAACCTTATTATCTTGAATTTCAGTTTATATTCATATTTTTAGGGCCTTATCCTTCCCTCTCTAAGTTTTTTTTACCTAAGGATTTAAGTGATTTTTCTGAGGAAATCGCAGGTGATTCGCAGGAAATCCAGAAAAGAAGTAAAATAGAAATACTGCTAGCTTTGTATTATTAATTCTCATGGGAGGTATCAGCTATGAGGCGTAGGAGAAGGAAGAGGGAACTGCTGAGGATAAAGCTTAAGAGCTATGATCACAAGCTAGTTGACCTATCCTCTAGGAGGATAGTGGAAACGGTTATGGCGACAGGTGCAAAGGTTAAGGGACCTGTTCCACTCCCAGTTAAGAAAGAGATATACTGTGTTCTGAGATCCCCACACGTAGATAAGCGATCAGGAGAGCACTTTGAGATAAGGACACATAAGAGGCTCATAGATATCTATGATGCTAATGAGAGGACGATGGAGGAACTGAAGAGACTAGAGCTACCACCAGGAGTAGACATAGAGATAAAATTTATAGCTTAAGGGAGTGTGGTAGAGATGAAGCCTGTTGAGAAGGGAATTTTGGGAATAAAGCTGGGGATGACTCAGATCTACGTTGACTCTGAGCTAGTACCTGTTACTGTTATCAAGGCAGGACCTT
>JALUEN010000013.1:1939-6394 GCA_027052755.1 bacterium
ACCTTGTAGGGTTCTAAGGGTGAAGACAAAGGAGACAGATGGCTATAGTGCTATACAGTTAGGATTTATTGAGGAGCCACTGGACAAGTTTAACAAGCCCATGAGGGGCTTCTTCCAGAAACTAGGCCTCAGTGAAGGCTACAAGATTATCCGCGAGATAAGGCTTAGAGATGATTTAATATCTAACTACAAGCCTGGCGATTATATAAAAGTGGACATCTTTCAGCCTGGCGAGAAGGTGAAGGTTACTGGCACCAGTAAGGGACATGGTTTCTCTGGAGCTATAAAGAGATGGGGTATGAGCAGAGGACCTATGTCTCACGGTAGTAGGCACCACAGGAGACCTGGAAGTAACGCTGTTGCCAGGATAGGACCTACTAAGAAGGGTAAGAGGAGACCTGGACACTACGGTGTGGACACCATTACTATCAGGAACCTCACAGTTATTGACGTTATACCTGAGGATGACCTGATACTGATAAAGGGTGGAGTCCCAGGTTGGAGGAACGGGTTAGTCATCATCACGAAACCGATAATAATACCTAAGAAGGTTAGACTCCTACCTGGTTAATAGATCTGAGGATTCTAAAGGAGGAGATAGCTATGGTATCGCTTTATTATGAGCCTAAATGGGGGATACTAGGAGAGCCAGTGAGGTACAGGTCCCAGTTTACGACCCTAAGACTAAGCAGAAGGTGGAGGACTACACCTTAGAGTTTTGGAGATCTCCCCATAAGTATGTTATGCACAGGGCTTTGGTTAGACAGTGGGCTAATAGACGCCTAGGTACTGTCAAGACAAAGAAGAGAAGTGAGGTTAGAGGCGGTGGGAGGAAGCCTTGGCCGCAGAAACACACAGGTAGAGCTAGACACGGTTCTATCCGCTCTCCTCTCTGGAAAGGTGGAGGAGTGGTCTTTGGGCCTCAACCCACTGACTGGTCTCAGAAAATGAACAAGAAGGAGCGAAAGCTAGCCCTCTACAGCGTTATTCAGGTTAAAGCCCCAGATATGGTAGCTATTACAGAGATACCGTTTGAGAGACCAAGCACTAAGGAGTTCATCAATACTCTAAGCGGTATAGGGATCTCCCAAGGAAAGGTTTTAGTGATTTATGGTGAAGCGGATGAGCCTAAGAAGGAGCTCCTCGTAAAGAGCGCTAGGAACCTACCTGAGAATCAGTTAAGGGGAGTTATAAAGTCCTACAACGTTAACATAGAGGATTTCCTGAGCGCTGATAAGATACTTGTTACCAGAAATGCCCTGGAGGATATGAAGAGGCTATTCATTGATGAGGTGAACGAGAGGGCGAAGTCCCAGTTGGAGAGGATGAAGTAGCTTTAGGTTGGTTAAGGAGGGAATTGCTATGGGAAGGAAGTTAGAGGGAAAGCTTAAGATGTCCCCATACGACATAATCATACGACCTCTACTAACTGATAAATCCGTTAAGTTGATGAACGAACAGAACAAGTACACCTTCTTAGTACATCCTCAGGCTACTAAGATAGATGTTAAGAAGGCTGTAGAGACCATCTTCAACGTTAAGGTGAAGAAGGTTAATATCGTTAACCTACCTCCTAAGCTCAGGTTCTACAGGTGGAGGTACCCTTACAAGACCAATAAGATAAAGAAGGCAATAGTTACCCTTAAAGAGGGATATATTGATATACCAGGACTTGAGAGAGAGGAGTAATTTAAGTGGGAAAACTCCAGTTATGGAGCGAGAGCTCCGCAAAGGAGGAGAGGAGAGATGCCATTAAAGAAGCCAAAGCCAACATCTCCTGGTAGGAGGTTTGTGGTTTACCCAGATTTCAAGGCTGTTCTGACTAAGGATGAGCCGGAGAAATCCCTCACCGTTATACTCAGGAAGAAGGCTGGTAGGAACAACCAGGGTAAGGTAACTATGAGGCATAGAGGTGGGGGACATAAGAGGAGATACAGGATAATTGACTTTAAGCGTGATAAGGATAACATCCCTGCGGTCGTTAAGAGCATAGAGTACGATCCTAACAGAAGCGCTTGGATAGCTCTTGTTGTCTATCAGGATGGGGAGAAGCGATATATACTAGCTCCTGAGGGGCTTAAGGTAGGAGACGTAGTTATGTCAGGGGAGAACGTGGAGATAAAAGTCGGTAATGCTCTCCCGCTTAGGAATATACCGGTTGGTACCTTCATCCACAACATAGAGCTATATCCTGGGCGAGGAGGACAGCTGGTACGAGCAGCGGGAACTGTCGCTCAGATCCTAGCAAAGGAAGGAGACTACGCTATAGTTAGGTTACCCTCTGGAGAGATCAGGAAGATACACCTGGATTGTAGAGCTACCATCGGTAGGGTAAGCAATATTGAGCACGAGTTAGTGGTCATAGGTAAGGCAGGTAGGGCTAGGAACATGGGCTGGAGACCACACGTACGAGGAACCTGTATGAACGCTGTTGATCACCCACACGGTGGTGGAGAGGGTAAGACTCACCCAGGACGACCTAGCGTTACTCCTTGGGGTAAGCCAACCGTTGGTTACAAGACTAGGAAACCTAATAAACCTTCTGATAAATTCATCATAAAGAGGAGGAATGAGAAGTAACTGAGCCTAAGAGTTAGAAATAGATAAAATTCGCTTGAGAGGTGATAGTCTATGCCGAGGAGTAGAAAAAAGGGACCATTTGTAGACGAGCATCTCCTTGAGAAGGTCTTGAAGGCTAGGGAGACAGGTAGCAAGAGACCTATAAAGACTTGGTCTAGGAGGAGCACTATTATACCTGAGATGATTGGTTTAACTATCGCTGTCTATAACGGAAGGGTTCACGTCCCCGTTTACATCACTGAAGAGATGGTGGGACACAAGTTAGGTGAGTTCGCTCCTACTAGAACCTTCAGAGGACACCCAGAGAAGAAAGGTGCTAAGAAAGCTGGTAAGAAGTAGCCGTTAAGGGAGGGTTAAACCATGTACTGGCTGTATAGATTTGTTATAGAATGGGAGAAAGAGGAGAAGGATCCCAAGACCGGGGAGAGGGTTTTAAAGGAAGGTAAGGAGTACATAGAGGCTAAGGACTTAAAGGAAGCTCGTAGAAAAGCACACGAGCTCTATAAACAGAATAAGTGGACTAGGTTTAAGGTTGATTACTTAACAGCTAAAGCTGTTGGCAAGTACTTGAGGACTTCAGTTAAGAAGATGAAGCCGATAATTGACCTGATCCGTGGAAAATCTTACAGGGAAGCTAGAAATATACTGGCCTTTATACCTAGGAAGGCTGCTAGGTTAGCTGAGAAGGTATTGGATAGCGCTGCAGCTAACGCTGAGAATAACCACGATATGAACTTTGATAGGCTCTACATCAGGGAGATATACGTTGATAGAGGTCCTTACTTTAAGAGAATAGACACAAAAGCTTTCGGTAGGGCAACTTTAAAGAAGAAGCCTACTGTTCACCTGACGGTTAAGCTCTCAGAGCGAAGGTTTGTAAGATCTAAACCTAAAGATAAAATTGAGGAAAAGGCGGGTGTATAGCGTATGGGACAGAAGATTCACCCGAAAGGATTTAGGTTAGGGATAACCAAGTACTGGGATAGTATCTGGTTCGCTAGGACTAAACCCGAGTATAGGAAGAACGTTATTGAGGACTTTAAGATCAGAAAGTTCATCTACAACTACTTTTCAAGGCCTAAGGACAGGAACTACGCTCTCATCTCTAGAATTGAGATACTTCGTATGGCTAACAGGACTCTTGTTAGAATATACACTGCTAGACCTGGTATAGTAATAGGTAGGAGGGGTTCAGAGGTAGATAGGCTCAGGAGAGAGCTGACGAAGAACTTCCCCGGAAACGAGTTCTTCATAGAGGTTAAAGAGGTTGAGAGACCAGATCTTGACGCTGCTATAGTAGCGGAAACCATAGCCAAACAGCTGGAGAAACGTGTCAGCTATAAGAGGGCGATAAACGTAGCTGCTCAAAGGGTGATGAGAGCTGGTGCACAAGGTGTGAGGATAGAGGTAAAAGGTAGGTTAGACGGTGTGGAGTTGGCTAGGAGAGAGCGAGTCCTGATAGGTAGGGTGCCTCTTCAGACCCTCATAGCTGACATAGACTACCACCTATCCGAAGCTTTCACCAAGTGGGGAGTTATAGGCGTGAAGGTCTGGATTTACAAGGGTATGATATTTAAGGATGAGGAGATGAAGAAGCAGTTTGATATCCTCCAGAAGCTGAGCGCTCCATCCGTTTAAAGAGATTTAAAGATCAGTGAGGAGAGTGCGGGGGTAAGGACTAGGTGAGACCTCTGGTGAATTTCAGGTGAAGGGGTGAAATAAGATGCTAGCACCTCGTAGGAGGAAGTTCAGGAAGGAGAGACGTTTCAGACCTAGGCTCTCAGGAAAAGCCTCTAGGGGTAATTTCCTGGCTTTTGGAGACTACGGGCTTCAGGCACTCCAACACGCTTGGATCACCTCTAACCAGATAGAGGC
>JALUEN010000014.1 GCA_027052755.1 bacterium
TTACTGTTGGTAAGGAGATCCCACATCCTAACACAACCGAGCATCACATAGCTTGGATCTCCCTCTACTTCAAGCCTAAGAACGAGAACGTTGTTTATCACGTAGCTCACTTTGACCTGAAGGTCCACGGTGAGTCAACGAAGGGAGCTAACCAGGGACCAGCTTACGCTTGTCCAAGTATCACTGCTATGATCAGGCTGAAGGAGAGCGGAACTCTCATCGCTACATCTTACTGTAATATCCACGGCTTGTGGGAGAGCAGTGTTGACGTTGAGGTAGAGTAAACCAAATCTACTTGAAAGGGATATTAGCCCCCTCCTTCAGGAGGGGGTATTTCTTTTCTATCTAGAAGATCTATCTAGAAGAGATATGTGGAACAATGAATTTGGTGGAGATCCTTGAAGGGAGAGACTACCCTTATATGTTCATAATAGTAAGAGATAGGAAAGGGTTTTCGCTCATAGAGCTGATCGTATCACTAGTTATTGTACTAATTTTATCTGCTATCCTGCTACCTGTTATCTTCAACTACATAGAGAGCGCTAGGATATCCAGGTTCCTTCAGGAGATAAGGACTTTAGAAACTGCATCAGTTGCTTACTACTATGACACTGGTGTTCTACCTCAGCCTACCTCTTATTATTCCTTTGATGTGTTTGTGAGGGATCCAGGGATCTCTGGTTGGCGAGGTCCCTACCTGTCAAGATCTCAGTTTAAGATAGTGGGAGGGGATACCTACTTATCCCCTTGGAACACTAAGATGGGAATGTACATAGATCATGATTCAGCTTGTTATGGTTGGACATTAACAGTTACAGGTGTCTCCTGTGTCAGGATATGGATTGAATCAACTCACTATCTATCTGGTGAAGTGGTTATCCCTGAGAGCTCTATTAGAACTATTGACTGTAAGATAGATAACTGCAATCTCTCCTCCGGGTATGTGTGGACAAGTGATCCCAGTGTTGGTTTCGCTGTAGTGCTTAAGGGAACTATTATAAGTGAGTAGTTACTAATGATTTATCACTATTGTCATCGGTTTCAGCATTTTTCCGATAGGTTTAGGTATATCTCTCTCACTCCTCTCTAAGATCTCCTTGAGATATTTCAGAATCCAGTTCAGATCCCCTAGTATAAAGCTCTCTACGAGAATGGAGCCAATCTCCTCCGTGGACTCAAGCGAGGAGATCTCATTGAAGATCAGCAAGTTCTTCGTCTTAGTTAGCTGGTATTCATCAACCTCTTGACTCTCTAGGAGGTTATCTAGCTCAGATATCAGCTCCTCCTCTCTTCCTTTATCACACGTCCCCCACAGGTATATTATCGCTTTATCTCCTAAACTGAACTCGCTTAGGGATATGTTATCAGCTAGCTTAAGCTCTTCCTTGAGCTTTATCTTCAGTGGAGCACTCCGTCCAGCTGATAACAAGTTTACCGCTAAGCTCTGAACGGAGTAGGCTCTAAGGTCTCTCAAGCTAACCCCAGTTCTAATTCCTACTATGTAAGCTCTGTTTAAATTGCTCTCTATCTCTGAGATTTCCCTAGTAGCTTTCTGAGGTAGTTCAGAGGTCAACCTATCTAGCTCCCTTCTATAATCCTCTAGGGAAAAGCTATCTGTAGGAGCTGAATATCTCTCAATGAGCTGGCTGATTATCTCACTAATTTCCTCAGGATCATGTGGACTTACTACTACTGCGAAGGAGTTCCTGAGGTTGTAATGCTCTCTCCAGAAATTTACGACCTCATCTCTAGAGAACTTGGAGACTGTCTCAAAGTAACCTAGGATAGGTTTTCCTAGGGGATGTCCTATATATGATCTCTCCATCGCTGATTTAAAGGCTTTTGATAGGGGGTCATCCTCGCTTTGTCTTATCTCCTCTAGAACTACTTCCCTCTCGTTCTCCAGCTCCTTGGGATCAAAGAGAGCTTTTAAGACCATATCATATATAGCATCAGCGATTTCTATTAGATGACCTGAGGGAGCTACTGAGTAAAATGAAGTGTGATCATATGAGGTGTAAGCGTTCAAGTAACCTCCTAGCGAGTTGATCAGTTTTGCTACTTCCCCCATCTCAAATCTATCAGTTCCTTTGAAAACCATGTGTTCTATAAAGTGGCTAATACCAGCTAAATTGTAAGGTTCTAAAGCTGCGCCGACTCCAAAGGTTAAGCTGAAGAAGGTTAAGGGAAAGTTTATCTTGTGAGCTATAACGTAATGCCCGTTAACCGAGAACAGCTTAGTGTTTAACTTAAACTTCTCCTCTAAGATATCCAGTATATCCTCCTCTATCAGGTTCACTAGATGTTTCCTCACATCCACCCCTCCATTTGTTAGAGAATTATTAGAGAAAGGACCTTTAAAGAGCTTTAGCAAGCTCTGGATAATCTTTTATGAGGAGCTGAAGATGTATAGCGCCTTTTTGGGAGTTTCCCAAACCCTCGTAAGCTTTATAGAGGAAGAAGTTATACTCTGGTCGCTTGACGGTCTGATTCTCTAGGAGGTTTATCACGTCCTTATATCTCCCTAGGTTGAGGTAAGCGTGGCTTAACATCAGGTACAGGTCCTCACGGGTTTCGCCTAATTCCTTAGCTTTCTCTAGGTCTTTAACAGCATGACCGTAACTGCTCAAGTAGTAATTTATCAGCCCCCTCATGAAGTAATACCTAGGATTGTTCGGTTCCATTTCAAGGAGCTTTTCCGCATACTTCCAGGCTTTGAAGTACTCTCCTATCCTTATCCTGTAATCCGCTATCAGTTCTAGAAGCTCTTTGGACATATACCTATCCAAGGCGCTCTTGAGGATATCTATAGCCTCAAAGGGATTCCCCTGATGAAAGGTGATAAAGGCCTTTAAGGCGTACTTATATAACCCCTTAGCTCTTGGAAGAATGAGGTTAGCTAGCTCTAAGGCTTCTTTATCCCTGTCAAGCTCCACTAATACTTGGCATTTCCTGTAGTACCACTTGTATAGCTCCTCGCTGTCCCCTTGTGTCTCTAAGTATCCTAAGATGAGGTTTATATCATCTAGAGCAGAGCTGTAATCACCTTTTGCTAGGTGAACCTTTATGAGCAGGTCATATACCCAGGACAATTTAGGATCAAGTGTTATAGCTTGTCTCAGGTAGTAGGATGCTGAGCCATAAAGCTTTTGTCTGAAATAAATCTCGCCTAGTAGCGCGTTAGCAACGGGATCGTTTGGTTGTTCCTCTACTACTGCTTTCAGGTAGTTAGCTGCATCATTAAGTCTGCCTGCATCCCTTAACATCTTAGCTAAGCCTTTAACGTAGTCTAAGTTCGTTGGATCTAAGGCTACCGCTTCCTCAAGGTACTTAATAGCTAGATCGGTATCTCCCATGAGGTGGCTGATGATACTAAGCTTCTCAAGGATCTTGGGATCAGTGGGATCTATGGCATACAGCTGGGAGAACAGTTCCCTAGCCTCAGCATATCTCCCAGCTTTAATTAAAGCATCCCCCAACTTCATCGCTATCTCTAAGTCTCCAGGAGATAGCTCTAGAGCTCTCCTGAATTCCCTTATAGCTTTATCATACTCCCTTAGCCTCATGTAAACTTCACCTAACTCATAGTGGAAGTTACTAGCTTCAGGATCTAGCTCCACTAACTTCTCTAAGAACTCTGAGAGAGCTTCATCATCTCCTAGGGATCTCGCTAATAGGTACCCCTCTTTTATCGCTTCCTTGTTATTGGGATCTAGCTTCATAACTCGCTTAAGTAACTCTAAAGCCTCTTTCTTCTTGTCTATCTCCAGGTAGTACCTAGCTATCTGATAGAGTAGGTCAGGGTCCTCTAATCTCATTCCTAACACATCCATATAGAGCTTGTAAACCTCGGACATCTGACCTAGCTCCATGTACAACTTACCTAAGGCTAAGTAAGCTTTGGAGTCATCTGGTACATCTCTTATATAGTCCTGAAGTAATGTTACAGCTCTGGGAAGGTCGCCTATCTCTATAGATAGCTCCGCTAGGTATCTCTTGGCTCTGGTATAAGAGGGATCTAACTCTAGGAGTTTTTCAAAGAGCTTCATAGCTCTCTGTTTGTTAAACCTCATTGTGGATTTCGCTAGCTTATACAATCCCTCAGGTGAGTTCGTTTTTAAGAAAAACTTCTCGTAGTACTCAGAAGCTCGCTCGTAATCCCCTAGGTGATACAGTATATCACCTGCTAGCTCCAATAACCTGGTGCTCTTCACTATTCCTAGCTTGGGCTCTAAGTAATTTATGGCTTCCTCATATCTACCTAACTTCATGAGACTTCTAGTGAATAGATAAATGAGTTTTTTATCAGTAGATGTTCTCACATAAGGGGAGAGAATATCTATAACCTCTTCATACCTCCCCTCTGAGTACAAGGCTTTAGCTCTCTCTAAGATGTCTGGGGAGACCTCTAGAGGCCTCTCTAAGGTTAAGGGTGCGCCACAGTTCTTACAGAACTTGGAGTTTGGTGGAGATATAGCTCCGCATAGCTTACACCTTACACCCTCAGCTACCTCTTCACCTTGAGCTAGGATGGAATCAGATATTATGCTTCTCAGCTCTTTTAGTTTCCTCAAAGCTATCTTATCTGACAAGTTTGCTGGTTGATTTGGAGGTAAATCTCTTGATAAGGCGCTCTTGATTATCTGGTTTGTTCTGTTAGTGGATGACGTAGGTCTGGGCTTAATAGGGATAGTTGGGGGGGTATCGTCTAGTTTTGGTTTAGAATCCTCGGTCGTGTTAACGCTTCCATGAAGGGAGGCTAGGAGATCAGAGGTAGCTTGTATATCTGGCTTAACCTTCATGACAGGTGATAGCTTTAAGATAACTGCATCTATCTCTGCTAGGAATAGGTTAGTAGATGAATATCTATCCTCAGGATTTTTTGCTAAAGCTTTTAGGATAATTTCATCTAACTTCTCTGGAATAGAGGGGTTAAGAGTGCTGGGTAGGGGAGGGGGTTGAGTTAGCAATTTGTGGATCATCGCAGCGGGATTGCTAGCGATGATCGGTAACTGTCCTGTTACTAGCTCAAAGAGGATCACCCCTAGAGCGTATATATCTGTCCTGTGGTCTACCTCTAACCCTTGAGCCTGCTCAGGTGAGAAGTAGGCCAATGTCCCCATAACGCTACCTGGAGATGTTATACTATGACTGCCTTTAATGAAGGCTAACCCAAAATCCATAACCTTCACACTTAGGTTTCTAGTGAGCATAATGTTCTCTGGTTTTAGATCCCTGTGTACAACTCCCCTTGAGTGGGCGTAAGCCATGGCTTCCAATATCTGTTTGAATATCTTCAAGCTCTCTAGTAGGTTTATAGACTTCCTGTTACGTAAATAATCCCTTAAAGTCTGACCATCTATGTACTCCATAACTAGGTAATAGTTAGGCCCTTCCTGACCGAGATCATAGACCTTTATTATATTAGGGTGATCTAGTTTGGCGGAGATCCTGGCTTCCCTTATAAACCTCTTTATTAACCTCTCATCCTTAGATAGCTCTGATGTCATCAACTTTATTGCTACAACCCTGTCCAGTATGGGATCATATGCCTTATAGACTACTCCCATACCACCTTGTCCTAGCTTCTTCTCAATGATGTACTTCCCTATGGTTTTCCTCTCCATCACGATCACCAAGAGAAGTTAAATTGATGAATCAAATTCAAAAATCGCCTAAGAAGAAGTTCAATAGCTTCCCCTTATCCCCTCTATAGGATTACTTTGGAGAGCTGGTGCTAACTTTCGCTTAGGATAAAGCTAACAGAGATTGAGGATGATCTCTTAAGCTGATCGTTAACTATCACTTGACTCAGGGATTTACTGAGAACAAGCGAATTTAACTCTGAGTTTAAGTATATTAAGAGAACCTCACTGGATATCTTCGTTCTCTGACCTTCCTCACTAAATCCCTTTGAATTAATGATACCTAAGCTCAGGTTTAGCGGAGAGAGTTTTGTGATGAAACTACCGCTGGAGATCTTAGTTAGAGTTAGAGACCCCTCTAAAATTAGGTACTCTAAGTGAATATCCCTCAGGTATAGCTCAGTGAGGTTTAGCTTCAGGGTGTTTAGAGATGGAAGTAAGGTTAGAATCTGAAATATCTCAGGTTCCGGACTAGGTGAGTAGTTTAATAGTTGATAGCTAGCGCCTCTTCTCATTAACTTCACGAAGCAAGGCTCAAGCTTTAGGCTCCTCCTACCTAGATCTATTCCTCCGTAAACTATCCTCCTGCTCTCTCTCCCCTCTAGTAACCTGATGATGATCACGTCCTTGTTAGAAGTTTCAAGCCTATACCTCAAGTTCAAGATTACCTCTGCTAATAGTTGTCGCCCACTTGCCTCTGAACGTAATTTTGTGCGATTA
>JALUEN010000015.1 GCA_027052755.1 bacterium
ACTAGCCATCTTCTCCTGATAATCTTTTCCAGACAGTCCTCTTATCTCCGACTCTAAGGCATTAGTGGGGTTAAGAGCCTCTATAGCGTATATTAAGCCTATGTTGAAGTAAACGTTAGGGTTATCTGGATACAATTCCTTAGCCCTCTTCAGTAATTGAAGGGCTTTCAACTTCTCGCCTCTCTCAAAGTATATTCTAGACTTTATGAGAAAACCATCTAAGATGCCCTTAGATATTAGGAGATCAGATATCCTCATAGCTTCCGAATAGTGCCCTTGCTGAATATACCTCCAAGCCTCATCTACCTTTTCCTTGTAAGCATTAGCTCTGATATCAGATCCAAAACTAACAGAGAACAACCCCAAAATTAATAGGAGAAAAAGTAGAATCCATGATCTCCCTAACTTAGCTCTTAAACTCCTAGAGGAGAACATAAACAACCCCTCCTTAAAGCTGCTATCTCTCTACTTCAATACCTGAGAAACTTTAACCTCCTCATATATCCCTCAGAGGAAAGGAGAGGTAGGTAAGTGAAATATAATTTAGATGATTTTTGTAAACTCCTGGACAACACATACTAATAAGCTACACGAACAATCGCTTAGTTAGCCGATCTAGTGCTATAAAGCTCCGAAAGGCTCAGAGCTAAAATTCTCTAGAAGGAGAGTGAAACTCGTGGAGAAGGTGAAAAACAGTCGCTTAGGGTGGAACGTAGAGTTCCTTCCTCAGGAAGCCAGTGGTGATATCTTAGATCTAGCCATTTCCCTTGATGGGTATATATTCGTAGCATGTCCCAGCGCTCTAGACTCATCGTTGCTATGCTTTCATAGACACATGAGGCAGGAGACCTGGATTAAAGAGGTTGTTGACCCAGAGCCACTTTCCGCCTTATTCCTAGACATAACCTTACTCAGCAGTAAAATACCAGCTATTACCTACATGAACTTAGAGGGAATAGATTTGATACTAGCTATTAGGAGAGGAGAGACCTGGGAAAAAATAGCATTAGAGGTTCCAGGCGATGTTGGAGGGTTCCCGAAAGCCAAACCACTAGCTGAGAACTTCCTAGTGATAACCTTCTATGACTATTCCTCCTCTCAACTGAAACTAGGAATCTATAAAGACGGTCATTGGAGCTCCATCCCTATTATGGGAATCACCCCTCCAGGAAAGATAGATCTGGAGGTAGTGAAAGGCAAAGTTTTCATAGCAGTTAAAGCGGGGAAAGAGATAAAGTTAGTGAAGATAGATCTAAACTCAAAAAAGATGTTCACGGTAGCTCCAGAGTGGTTCTCTGACTCACTTAACTTTGATTTCACCCCGATTGGGAAGGATAACTCCCTGGTCTTCGCCAACCTCACCTCAAGGGGTAACTTACACCTAGGCATAGTAGATCTGGAGAATATGAAGGTGTATGAGCCTAAACAACTCATCTTTCCCAGACCTATGAAGTTCAGGGGAGATATATCCATAAAGACATTTAGGGATGAGGTCTTCATGAGTTTCTTTGAAGCTGA
The DNA here is from genome assembly GCA_027052755.1 of bacterium. GTDB lineage: Bacteria > DRYD01 > DRYD01 > DRYD01 > JALUEN01 > JALUEN01. The sequence goes on from JALUEN010000015.1 coordinate 1,519, forward strand.
TAACGCGGACCTATACAGCCTTAAACTTCCTATAACTAGGCTTTTCACGCCAGAGAAAGAGGTTAGGTTAACCTTCCAAGAGGTATTTCTCGTTGATTCAATTGGAGACGTGGGAGAGAGGAATAAGCTAGAGATAGCTAAGGTTACTAGCACAGTTAAATTAGAACCTGAGGACGAAGATGGCGCTCCAGAAGTTAGGAGAGAAACCTACTACTACGCCTTCATCGTTTACACAGATAAAACTAACAACAGGGTTAAATTAGCCAGGTTTCCTCTCCACTCAGAAGTAGATATACAACAAGAGTAGGAAGAGATATTCGTGCGAAGGAGAAGCCACCTGATCACAGGAATAGTAGTATCCTATCTCCTGAACCTTGATATTCCATCAACAGTAGGGGTCGCCTTTGGTTCAATTCTACCTGATCTAGACGTTAAGCTAGAGAGGTTAAGGGACAAGTGGTTAATAGGTAAACTGATACCTGATTGGGCAGGACATAGGGGGATAACTCATTGGATAGGGACACCTATCCTGATATTTTTAATCTCCTGGTTTCTGAAACCTAATCACCCATTCATCGCTAAGGCGATCTCTAGCTTAGGAATAGGCTGGCTCTCACATGTTTTAACTGATGCGCTTACCCCTTCAGGTATACCGCTAGCTCCTCTCTCCAGATACCCTAGGATCAGGTTGCTTCCAAAGAGCTTAAGCATCAAGTACGATAGCTTAGGAGAGCTCCTATTTATCATATTAATCCTAGTGATAGCTTTTGTAGTAAAACCACCTATTTAAAAATACAAACCTATCTCCTTAAGCTTTCTCCTCACCTCAGACTCATCGTTTAAGGCCATGATCTCCATTCCCAGCTCAGAAGCCATGTAGGACAACTCTCTACGATAATTACCTGGAACTCCTGATAGATGGTTCGCTCCTAGGCTATTGACCATCAGGTTTTTAGATAGCGGGTTCCTGAAAGCGGTGTGTGGCCACTGAGCACCCCATCTCAGTTTCTCCTGAAGTTCCTCAGAGAACTCTAAGCTCTCAGTGATCATGTACTGCAAGAAGAGCTTATCCCTAAACTTGAAAATCCTCATGACCGTGAACTCAGCTGGAGGGGTTCTGTAGGTTAAAGCAGTACCGCTAGCGCCCTGACATTGAGGTTGTAGAGTAATTGCCCTAAGGTTATCCTCAAGACTTCTAGATAAACTAGCATAGAACAGAGCAGAAGCCCCGCAGTTAGCTAACAGCAGGTACTTATCCGATATATACTTTACATCACCAAATAGAGCTGGATAGCCTGATAATAGCTCCAGTATCAAGCTGGAGAGCGTCCCCTTAAGATCCCCCTCACAGGTAGTAGCTAAAGCCAGCTTCTCCCCCTCTAAGTCATAGGGAACCGGTCCAAAAGCGGGGATCATACAAGCCGTAACACCGTAAACCTCAGACAACTCAGGTTGACACTTAATGGAAACTGCTCTCAGGTTAACCCCATCCCTAAGGTACTCGGATATTATGTTCTTAAACCCCAGATATAGCGCCACTGATCTCCTTAGAGATTCAGGGGTGAGCATCCTACCATCATATCTCACCTCAGTGAGTTCCTCCAGGCCCTTTATGAAACGATCTACCCTAGATCCCTCCCTAAGTAGCTCTTCCGCTCTCCTAACTATCAAGTACTGGTCTAGAAAAATGATGTCTTCAACTATAGTTTTAAAAGCGCTCAGATCCTCATAGAGGTGCTCCATACCAAGCGTGTACGGAGCGCCAAAGACCAAGATAACGCTTCTCCTAAGCTGATGGACCGCGTCCATAGCCTTAACCCATCGCTTCAGTTCAAGCTCATCTCCTTCATCCCCGATGAGCCTGTAGTGATTTGGCTTACCCCTTCTCAAACGTTCAGCTACATCTGTCTGCCAGAGAGAAGCGCCAACAGAGGTAACGCAAGTGCTACCAGCCCAGCTAGGATCCCCGTCAGTATATAACATAACAGGTCTATCACCTAACGTCCTCAAGGTAGCGGTAACCAGGTTAGATTCCGTCCAGTGCCAGAGCCCAGCGATAAAAGCGCTAACATCATGAGAACTAGCTATCTCTCCAGCTTTTAAACTCTCATCCTTAGAGGAGATACCGAACCGCTCCCCCCTCTCAAAGGAGTTATACAAACCTAACTCCTGGTTAATATCTAGTACCTGGTACCCCCACTCCTCAAGGATAGTTCTCAGTTTAAGGTGCTTTTGACTGATTGCTACTTCCCTCTCCCTAGACAGAGCTGTAGCCCTAGGATCAGTGTAAGTAGCTATCGCTACCTTTCCCATAGATACCTCTCCCCCTGCCAAACTCTATCGGCCGTAAGCTCCCATATAAGATGCCTGTTCTAGGATATGACCTTTTATAGCCTTCAGGACCTTTCTAGCGTCCGCTCCCTCAGGCAGGCCAATTGAATCCACATCTAGTGCGTAAATGGTGAAGTAGTACCTGTGAGGCTTCCCAGGAGGAGGGCAGGGTCCGTTATAGCCTAGTTTTCCGAAACCGTTCTGTCCTACCTTCGCTCCCATCTCTCTAAGATCCTCCACAGAGAACCCCTCACTGAGACTAGCTATACTCGGAGGTATATCGTATATAACTAGGTGATAGAAGGTACCCATCGGGGCATCAGGGTCGCTAACTATGAGAACGAAGCTCTTAGTCCCCTCAGGAGGGGATGTCCACTTAATACCAGGAGCTATGTCTGATCCATCACATGTGTACTTAGTCGGTATCTTCCCTCCGTTCTCAAACCCCAACACCTGGATCTCCAAAGTTCCCCTTATCTCCTCAGACACCTCCTTAGAAGCTGGGTCAGTTTTTAGAGTTCTCTCCTTAACCTCAGGAGCGCTAACCTTAGGTTTGATATTTTCCTCAGATTTTCTCTTAGAACAGGACAGGCCTGAAAATAGAAGAACAGATCCTATAATCAAGAAGATGATTAGTTTAAAGAGTGTTCTCATCCTCATCACCTCTCCCACATCTCGTGAAGAGCTTAGCTTCTAAAAGGGTGGCAGGCAGTTTCCCTTTCACGGTAGTATTCTTCCTTAGGAGAGGATATCCTGATCCCTTACAGATTAGAAGGTGAGCTAAATGAGTGAGAGGAAGGGGTTCTCCAGAAGCAGTATAGTAAAGGAGTTCTTGAGAGCGAAGCGGAGAGGTGAGAAGATAGTCTTACTAACCGCTTACGATGCTATCACTGCTTCCATCTGTCAGGAAGTTGGAGTAGATGCGCTCCTAGTTGGGGACTCTGTAGCTAATACTTACTTAGGGATGGAGGACACGCTGAGAGTAACTCTGGACGAGATAGAGATCTTCACTAAAGCTGTTAGGAGAGGAGCGCCTCAGCTACCAATTATAGCTGATATGCCACTGATGACCTATGAGACATCAGTAAAGGATGCCCTCCTGAACGCGCATAGGTTGGTATTAGCTGGAGCGGACGCTGTTAAACTAGAAGGTTTGTGGGTGGATCAGATAAGAGCATTAGTGAGAGCTGGAATTCCTGTGATGGGACATCTAGGGCTTAACCCTCAGAGAGGTCTAATCTCAGGATACAGGAGGTTCGGGAGAAAAGAGGAGGAGGCTAGAAAGCTTCTAGAAGAGGCTAAGAAGATGGAAGATCTAGGAGTCTTCTCTCTGATACTGGAGATGGTAAACGAAGATACCGCTCAGAGGATCGCTGATGAACTAAGCATACCTGTTATAGGTATAGGTTCAGGGAAACCATTAGATGGTCAGGTAAGGGTGATCACCGACATATTAGGGCTATCCCCCTGGATACCATCCTTTGCAGAGAGGATGTTAGATGGTAGGCATCTATTCAAAGAAGCTATCTCTAAGTTCATAGACGAGATAAAGGGTTTGAATTTTTAGGATCAGGTGATTCAGGTGAGTATTACTATAAAGTTCTCTAACGTTAACCTAAAGATAGGGAAGCATCAGCTCTTTGAAAACCTCTCCTTTCAAATCCCTTTCTCAGATGGGATAATACTCATCTTAGGTCCCAACGGGTCAGGTAAGAGCACCCTCCTTAAATTAATCTGCGGGATAATACTTCCAGATAGCGGAGATATAGAGATAACAGGGATAAAAGTAGATGAAAGTATAACCGAGGAGAACCTGAGGCTCTTGAGGAGAAACGTCAAGGTAGTTTTACAGGAGATAGATAACCAGCTGATAACCTCAAGAGTCCTAGATGAAGTACTTCTAGGTCTCCTGAACATCGGATATCCTAGAGATGAAGCAATGGTAGTAGCGGAGCAATTCCTGAAGAGGTTCAAGCTCTGGGAGTTCAAAGATTACGACCCTAACGAGCTATCCTATGGCCAGAGAGCTAGGTTACTGATCTCCGCTCTCAGCGCAATGAGGCCGAAGGTACTTGGTTTAGATGAGCCGGAGGCAAACCTGGATCCTATAGGAAGACTTGAGTTCCTCAAACTCCTCTCTGAGTTATCTGATGATCTGCTGGTGATATGGATCACCCATGAGATAACCTTGCTTAACCTATTCCTGAGTCAGGATAAACTGATGGAAAAGTTGAGAGGAGTTATACAAATCAGCGATAGAGGTGTACAAGTTAATCTCAGCGATCCGAGATCCTCACTAGAGGAACTACTGCGATCAAATCTAAGAGCTAACAGGTCCTTAGAGGCTATTTCAGAGAAGTTACTGAGGAAACGACTAACTACTTAGCTTTGGAGGTGGGAAGCGTGCCAGAGAAGAGAGAGGAGAAACCACAGAAAGAAGAGCTAAGAAACTTCTTTGCTGATCTACACGTTCACATAGGGAGCGCTAGAGGTAAGAGGGTGAAGATGGGAGCCTCTAAGAACTTAACCCTTCTGAGGATATTAGAGGCATGCGCCACGTATAAGGGTATAGATATCGTTGGGATAATAGATTCTCTTAGCCCACTAGTTCTAGAGGAACTCAACCAGCTTCTAGATAGAGGGGAGTTAGTAGAGCTTAAGGAAGGGGGTTTGAGGTTCAAACCAGGTGATGTAATTGACACCCCTTATGGGCCACTACCTGCTAGAGAGATCACTCTGATACTAGGTGAAGAGGTAGAGGTTCTCTGGAAGGGGAACCCATTTCACGTCCTCATATACGTGCCATTCGTCAGAACCGCAATAGAGCTCAGCAGAGAGCTCCAGAAGTACACTAAGAACTTAGAGCTCTCCTCACAGAGGACCACATTAACCATAGGGGAACTTACAGAGTTAACCTTATCAATGGGTGGCACCTTAATCCCCGCCCACGCTTTCACACCACATAAAGGCGTTTACGGTAAAGCCACTAGCTCGCTCTCAGAGATGTTAGGAGAGCTCTGGAAGGAGATACCCGCTATAGAGTTAGGTCTGTCCGCTGACACCTACCTAGCAGATTTCATTCAAGAGCTACAGGATAAGACTTTCCTATCTAACTCAGATGCTCACTCCATACCTAGGATAGGAAGGGAGAGGAACCTAATGGCTTTAGGGTCGCCCAACTACATGGAGTTAATGCTAGCACTGTGGAGAAGGGACGGCAGGAGGATCACCTTGAACGTGGGCTTAGATCCTAAGCTGGGCAAGTATCACAGGACCTTCTGTTTGGACTGCAATGAGATCCTATCAAAATACGATCCACCTGTCCTCAGCTGTCCAAGATCCAAGTCCCATAAGATAGTGAAAGGAGTTCTAGATAGGATCGTAGAGATAAGTGGGAGAAGAGAACCCTCACATCCACCTCACAGACCACCTTACCTTCATCAGGTTCCACTAGATTTTATCCCAGGCTTAGGGGAGAGGATCTACTATAAGCTAATAAGAGCTTTCAAGAACGAGATGAATATCCTACACAACGTACCTATCAGCGAGATAGAGAAGGTAGCAGGTAGTTTAATAGGGATGATGATTCAAAAGATGAGAGAGGGGAAGTTGAAACTTGAGGCAGGTGGAGGAGGGATATATGGAAAAGTAAGCAAGGAGAACTTAACTGACCAGCTAACTCTCTGGGGCAAATCTAAGAGGTGATCAGGAGGGGCAAATCGTGAGGGAGAACTTGAGACAGATCTATTCCCTACTCACCCTAGCCCTAGTGATATTGCTTTTAACCATCTTAGCTAGCTGTTCAACCCCACCACCTACCTTAACACCTCCAACAGCCTCTAAGTTACTTGAGATCAGCATAACTTTATCCTCAGATCTACAGGTCTCAGTCTCAACTGATGACAGGAGATACATAGGCGCTGTTATCACTTCCTTTAACTTAGATCAGAGGCCAATATCTATTAATCTGTACACCTGGGATGAGATCTTCTGCTTCGTAGGGAGCTTCTTCAGATTTCATAGGGTGAGATCACCGGATGCTTCTCCAGACCCTGAATCCCAGTGGTCATATCCTATTAGTATGCCTGATAGCTTTAAGGTACCTAAGAAGGTCGTATTCAGGTTATCCCTTCCGGATGACCTCATAGGGGAGCCTAGCAGTTATAGGATAATCGTGATGACAAAGGTCTTCCCGGATATCTTTCCCGGCAAGATTGACGAGGAGTTCACCTATTATCCGGTGGATACGATAGGGGTGGATCTAACAGCGCCCGAGTACATAGACTTCAGTTCATCCATAGGATATAGCTTCAAAAACGATGATGAAGGCGACTACTCAGTACCCTTTCCAGAACTTCCTGATACCTTTTACAGGGGTTTAGATATAACCTCAGTTGAGGTAAGGATATTAACACCATGACCCCCCTCACTGAGATTCTCTTAGAAGGAGTTAAAGTTAAATAGGAGTATATATCCTTTATATGAGAGCAAGGCAAGTAGATTCCCCGCTTTTTAGGTTATTCGTCTTATCCCTGATCTACATCATCTTAGTATCTTTCTCAACTTTAAAGCTATACCCAGTTTACAGTCCTCCTAGCTACAGGATAGGGGTCTCAATCCTAGGCTTTAAACTCCTTCCCTATAGTCAGGTAAATGGGACCAAGGTAGCTGTATACCCCAAACATCTTGAGATAGTGGTTCACAAGCGAAACGGAGATAAATTAAATCTAGATTACGTCTCAAGGGTAATTACTTACAGCGAACTATCCTCAGAGCTATCCATGAAACTGAAGATGAACCTAAGAACAGTGCCAGAGATAATAGGTAGAGGCGACTCACAACCGATTTACAGAGTAAAGCTACTAGAGAGTAGAAGGATCACCTTAGACCTGTTAAATCAGAGGTATTCTATAGAAGTCTTCAGTGATTCCCCTTACCTCCTCTTAAGGGAGCTGTTAGAGAGAAGGATCCTATCTAGTAAATACCTTAACTACCCTATTTTATTTAATGACCAGAGCTTAGAGGAGAAGATAAGGGATCTTCTTAAGAGGAGGAGTTTAAAAAACTCAGCTTGGTCGTATAAGTTCCTCAAGCTCTCTATATCAAGGGATCACAGAATAAAGAGTGGAGATCTAGTGATCGTTGCGCTCTACGAGGTTAAAGTTAGCAGGGTACGTCAAGAGATCACCCCTGAGACCAAGTACATTTACAGTTACTCTCAACCCATAGGGACTCAGAAAGTAGTATCTAAGGGAGAGCCAGGAATCCTGGAGAGCCTCTCAGTGAATATCACTAGAAACGGAAAACTTCTGAGGAAGGAACTTCTGCGCTCCCACTGGGTGAAACAGCCTAAACCTAGAGTGATCCTCATAGGTAAAGGGGTTAGGTTTCAGATAGAGGATGAGGAGGAGAGGTTCAAAGGGAAGCCATATATCATCGTTGAGGCAACAGCTTATGAACCCTCCAGCTTAAGCTGTGGTCCTTACAGCGATGGGTATACTGCCCTCGGCTTAAAGGTAAGAAAGGGTATCGTAGCTGTTGATCCAGAGGTCATACCGCTAGGGACAAAGCTATACGTTCAGGGTTATGGATGGGCTATAGCTGGTGACGTGGGAGGAGCTATAAAAGGTTATAGGATAGATGTCTTCTTCCCCACCTATCAGGAAGCGATAAACTGGGGAAGGAGGAGGGTTAAGGTTTATATCATAGAGCTACCTAAAGGCAACCCTAGGGATAGCTACGCGTGGTTACTCAAGGTAAGAGGTGATGAAAGTGGTTAAGCTAGAGAAGATCAGGGCGTTCGTTGCCCTAGAGCTACCAGATAGTTTAAAAGAAGAGATCAATTCTATCTCAGAGAGGCTCAGGAGAGAGTTTGATCAAGCCAGAATTAAATGGGTTAAACCTGAGAACTTACACTTCACCTTGAAGTTCATGGCTGAGGTGGAGAGAGAGATAGCGCTAAAGGGCTTAAGAAACTTTAGAGAAGTCGTGAGATCTATCGCTATCTCGCCTTTTGAGGTTAAATTGGAGAGACTAGGGGTGTTCCCAAACCTAGCGGTTCCCAAAGTTCTGTGGATAGGTGTGGATAGGAAAGCTCAGGAAAGCATGAGAACGCTAGCGGAGAACTTAGAGCGTGAGTACTACCAGCTCGGTATACCCAGGGAAACTAGGGAGTTCAAAGCTCACCTGACTATTGGTCGCTTCAAGGGAAGGCTTCCTAAGATCCTCGTTAACAAACTCAGGGATTTAATAGCATCAGAGGAGTTTAACTTGACATTTCAAGCTAAGAGGATAACCCTCTTTAAGAGCACACTAACACCTAGCGGACCAATTTATGAGGAGCTGGATAGCTTCTACCTGTAGCGGTAAGTTCTCACTAAGCTACTCAAATCCTTAACAGATAGTGAAATAAATAACTTCACAAGGCTAGTAGAGAGGGCTAAATAAGCGAAGAAGTGGGAAATAAAGCGGTAACTCAGGGTTCTAGAAGTAAGAGCTTCACTCCTTTGTAAGCTCCTTAGCTCTACCATGAGATTGATTTCTAATTTTCCTCCTCTCAGCTCTGTGTTCAGAGCTTTAAAGACTACCGATTCTCTAAAAATTGTACTCTCAACTTCTTAATTCTTTAAACGAGCTGACTAAAAACAAGAACTCCCCTTGTTTCGCATTTAAGAAACAACAAGAGCTTCCTTTAGTCATGAGATCCAGATAGCTTAAGTCCTCTAAATTCAGGCTGTCCTAACGGTCAACTTAGTTTTTAGAGAGCTCTCTTCGTTTTGTAGGCTTAGATAGTTTGAGCACAAGTCTCCCACTAAGTCATAAATATCAATCCTATAGCTATCATGATCAGGACGAAGCTGAGGATCCACGATCTCAGAAGTGTTTTCCTGTGTCTCTCCTCCAAGGGTTTCAGTTCCTCCTCTGATAGAGATGGTGGCACATCCTCTAACTGGCCTTCCTCTATCAAGCCGAGTATCATGCTCTCTCCGACTTTACTACCTTTCAATTCCTTAATTATCCTATATCTCTTGAGGTTCAGGAAGGAGATAGTTCCGAGGTCAAGGAGGCGACAGGATATAACCAGGAGAACTAGGGCTACTCCTGAGATCAATGGGTTATCTAGTGGGAACTTAAAACCCTTTCCGCTCATGATTAAGGCAACGCTTAGCATTCCCAGTGAGATAGAGATCTCGTAAATCCAGAGGAAGAACTTTTGAGGGCTTTTAGTGAGGAAATCTCTCAGTGTTCTAGAGGTCTTTGAGAGCTCTCTCAAATCATTCACGAGATCAGATAAATTACCATTTTTAGCCATCACAGACCTCCTAGACTTCTTTCAAGTGGAGTATCTCCCTAGCTTGTTTAGGAGTAGCGATAGGTCTCCCTAGTTCCTCAGCGATCCTGACAATCCTCTCAACTAGCTGAGCGTTACTCTTAGCTAGCACACCTTTCTTGTAATAGACGTTATCCTCAAACCCAGTCCTCACGTGTCCTCCCAGCAGTATAGCGGTAACATTCATCGGTAGCTGATGTCTACCTACAGCAGCTACTGACCAGGTAGCGTTAGGTGGTAGATTTCTCTTCATTATCAAGAGGTTCTCAACGGTAGCTGGAATACCGCCGGGTACCCCCATAACGAAATCAAAGTGGGGAGGCTCAAGGATAAGTCCTTCCTTGATCAGCTTCTTCGCGGTAGCTATCATACTTATATCATATACCTCTATCTCAGGCTTCACCCCAACCTCTATCATGGTCTTAGCTAATCTCCTTATGAACTTGGGTGGGTTTAGGAAAACGTCATCTCCAAAGTTCATTGAGCCCATATTAAGGGTAGCCATATCCGGTTTCAGGTAAACTGGTGCGATCCTCTCCTCCTCAGTCATACCTATAGCTCCGCCTGTGGTGAACTGAACAATCATGTCCGGTCGCTTCTCCCTTATCCCTTCAAGAACTCTCTTAAAGAGCTCTGGGTCGCTTGATGGCTTACCAGTCTCAGGGTCCCTGACGTGAACGTGGACTATTGAAGCTCCAACATCGTAACACTCAACAGCTGCCTGAACGATCTCCTCAGGAGTTATAGGCAGGTTAGGGTTATGTTCCCTAGTAACCTCAGCACCGGTAACAGCCACAGTGATAATTAGAGGATCCATAGCATCACACCCCTTCCCGTATTAATGTCGCTATCCGCTCTCGCTATCCTCAGCCTCACTAACGAGCTCCCTCATAGCCTCAAGAATTAAGGGATTAGATGGTTTCCAAGTCCTGAGATTCAACAGCATCAGATAAGCATCCTCTCCTGAGCTGTAGTACCTCTTCCTTATGGATACCACCTCAAAACCGAGTTTTTTATACAGTTTGATAGCCCGTTCGTTAGAGGTTCTCACCTCAAGAACTGCGTTAGCCAGCTCAGGTCGTTCACTTAGCATTAAGGATATGTAAGTCTCAAGGAGCAGTTCTCCAAGACCTCTTCCCTGGAAGGGCTTAGCAATACTTAGGTTAGTAACGTGTAGCTCATCTAGTATGAGCCACCCGCCTACGTATCCCACCACTCCTCTGCTAGGGAGCTGGAGAACGTAGTACCTAGCATTCAGGTTCTCCTTTACCTCATACTCAAATGAGCTCCTAGTCCAGGCATCATCTCCAAAGTTCTCCTCTTCAATAGCCAGGACTCTGTTTAAATCCCTCTCCTCCATCGGTCGTATAACAAGTTCTCCAAAGCTTGGATGCACCAAGGTTAAACTCCTAAAGGATCTCCTATCCCTTTTTTTAAAGTCTCTCCACAGCTTCAGCCATCGCATACCAGCTAACACCTAACCCTATTAGAATTTCCTCTAAGGAGGGTTACTACCCTGGTTAGGAGAAAGATAGGAGGGAGGGAGTATGGGGCCGTAGCTCAGCGGGAGAGCGCCTCGTTCGCAACGAGGAGGTCGGGGGTTCAAATCCCCTCGGCTCCACTTAATCACCAGAATCAATCTGGTTAGGATTACCGAGAGTAGGATAACTGAGAGCAGGTGTTAACTTATGGGAAAGAGACCTAAGAAAGGCAAAGAGGAGAGGATAGATAAGCTCCTTGCCAACACTGGTTTCTGGTCTAGGAAAGAGGTAAGAGAGCTGATCAAGGAGGGAAGAGTACTAATAGGAGATGAACCAGTTCTAGAGCCAGAGCAAAGAGTGAGAAGAGAGAACCTTCAGAGCCTGAGGGTTTTTCATGATGATCTACGCTCAGAGGATGAGGGCTTAATAGCTAATCTAATCAGCACAGGCGGAAAGCTGTATATAGCGCTTTTTAAACCGGTAGGCTATCTCTCCACCACCGAGCTGGAAGCTGAATATCCCTCTTTCCTAGAACTGCTAGCCAATCCCCTGGACAGGGATACACCAAGGATCCCGGAGAAACTCCTTAAGAGTTTGTCATCAGCAGGCAGGTTAGACTTGGACAGCAGGGGGCTACTGATAGTTACAAATGATGGACAGCTGATCCACAGGATAACCCATCCCAAATGGAAACTTCCTAAGAGCTACAGGGTTAAAGCGGTCAAGCTCTCCAGGGCTAGCCAAGGTTCAAATCTAATAGATCAGCTCCTGAGAGGTGTTGATATAGGAGGGGAGTTCTTAAAGGCGGAGGATGTTAAGGTGGAGGAGCAGTCAGAGGATCAGGTAACGCTTCAGATAACCATTACCCATGGTCCTTACAGGGGGATAAGGAGAGCTCTGAAGAAGCTTGGATATAAAGTTGTTGATCTATTAAGGTTTAGGATAGGACCGTTAGAGTTAGGTGATCTAAGGGAGGGATATTACAGGTTCCTGAGAAGAGAGGAGGTAGATGAGCTGAGGAGAGCCTTGAAGTTGTCAAGTTAATGGAAAGAGGTGGAGCATTTGAGACAAGAGAGCCCTAGGATAGCGCTAGCCACAAGTGGCACCTTCCCTTTAAAGCTAATGGAGAGGTTTCTTAAAGAGGGTTGGCTTAAGCTCTTAATAACGAAACCTCCTGCTCCTAGGGGAAGAGGGCTCAAGCTCAAGCCAATGCCACCAGTTGAGCGCTTAAAGAGCTTAAGAAAAGATCCCTATCTTAAGGACAAAGTTGACAGCCTCAGGATCATAGAGGTGAGCACATTTAAGGACAAGGAGAAAAAGAAGGAGGTTATTTCAAGGCTAGAGAGTGTAGACGTACTACTAGTTTGTGATTTCGGGCTGTTCATACCGGGGAGCGTGAGGAGATCAGCTAAGTACTCCTTAAATCTTCACCCATCGCTCCTCCCAGCTTACAGAGGCGCATCCCCGATAGAGAGAGCTTTGCTGAAAGGGGAGAAGTTAACAGGTTTGACCTTAGCTCTGTTAACTGGAGAGCTAGATGCTGGTCCAATAGTAGCTAGATGGGAAGTAGAGATATCTCAAGAAGATGACAGGGAATCTCTCAGGGAGAAACTGTCCAGCTTAGCATCAGACGTTGTCCCTTCAGCGATCCTTAAGCTTCTCAGGGGTTAGATCCAACCGATACCTCAGAAGGGTGAGGTAAGCTATGCGCCAAAGGTGGAGGCTAGTGAGCTCCACCTGATCAAGTACGAGGAGCCAGAGGAATTCGTTAACGCTGTTAGAGCCTTTAAACCAGAGGGATATTTGAGGTTTAGGGGTAGGAGGCTTAGGGTTCTAAGAGCTAGCCTACCATCTAGCCAGGACCTAGAAATCTTAGAACCTGACCGAAGGGTAGATCCCTGGACCTTAAGGGTTTTAAAAATTGGAAAATCTAGGAGGCTTCTCCTCAAGCTTCCCAAGGGTTGGGTAGAACTTTTAGAGATTCAGCCTGAGGGAAGGAGAAGTATGGGTAGCGAGCAGTTCATAAATGGGTACAGACCTGATGGAGAAGTTGTAGGCTAACATCGCTATTTAGTTAACTGCTTAAGCCTCACCTTTCTCCTCCCATCAACTAACTCTGCTAACTTAAATATAGAGAAGTTCTCAAAGGCACTGATATAATTAAAGACCTCCATTTCCTTGAGGACATCGGCTTCTCCAAGGTAGGAGCTAGCCTTATCGCTTAGAGCTGTAAACAGTCCTCTGTAATCCTCCCTTCCCCTCAGGAACGATCTGAAGGTCTCCAAGATCTTCTTATCCTTAAACAGCTGATAAGTTATCAGCGGGTATTTGAAGAGGAGGTTAGCCAAGTATATAGCCCACCTGTTGTTCTCTAAAACACATGAATTGTATATCTCCCTCATCCTCTTCTTAAGCTCTTCACCAGTAACCCTCCTACTGATCAGTTCAGCGTACCTCTGTATTACCCTGATGTTAGCCCCCACGTTATAAAGGAATATAGGGTTAGAGCTTCCGATAATCTCCCCAACTAATATCAGGTTCTCAGGTAGTGAGGAGAAATCAAGGAAGGGAAACCCTATTGATATCGGTAGCGGTATGTAGCCACTTTCCTCTTCTACTCTCAAGTTCATAGCTGATAGCCTAGTATTAGATATCACCTGCCATTTCCTCTCAACCTGAGGCTTAACATTAAGGTTGTAGAGGAACGAGGCGAAGGTATTGTTTAACAGCACGTTGATAGCGTAACCGTAATTCTTGCTAAGGAGTTCCATCTCAACGTACTTCTCATCTCTATCACCTTCTAGTTTCCCCTTAACCACCTTCAGAAAACCACTCATAGGATACGAGATCTTATCCGCTAGGTTTAACTTCTCTAGGATCTCAATAACCTTGGAGATATTTGATTTAGGGTAAAAGTCAATAGCCAAAACCAGATACCTTACCCTATACGTCCTGTAGTTGGTCTCTACCTCCCACAGCTCCCCAACCCTTTTCAGATTTTTCACCCGTACGTTCAGCTTAGGTTTAGAGTTAGGCGGTAGTTTCTGAAAGAAGTAATCAATGAAGGATAACCAGTTAGTGAGGACTAGGATCTTATCCACTCTACCTCCACCATGATCATCAGTTCCAGGAGGCTTGATGAAAAACTGGGATAGAACCCCCTCCTTGATCGCCTCTGACTTCGTTAAGGTGAGGTATTTAACGGTATCATAGGTAAGCAGAAGAGGTAAATCCATCTCTATAGGAAATGGATCAATCACCTGAAATTTAACACCTTTATCAGCCAACTCTGAGGCGATTATCAGCCCTGAGGTACTTGCACCGATGATAAGGGCATCATAATTAGGTTTCAGCTTGGATTTAGACTTTAAAGCTCTCCTCTTTACTACTTTATTAGATAACCCCTTTGGCTTACCATCAGATTTATCAGGTCTATCGTTATGTTTTCTCAAAGGTCATCACCACCTATAGAGCTAGGTTATTGAAAATTAATAGTAGGGAATTGATATCAGAGCTTGAAGACTTCGTCTAACACCTTCAAGGTTCGTTCCTCAAAGTCCACAATGGCTCTTATCAGGGTTCTCCCATCACTGAGCAGATACTCATTGAACCCCAGCGATCTCCTAATAATCCTAGGGGTAGTGGTTAAATAGGGATCCAGCTCATCGCTAAACAAGCTGAAGGTGTAACCAGTTCTCCTGTTGATAATCCTAACTCCCATGAGCTCCTCTTCAACAGCTAAGAGGTAACTGTTCTCCACAACTAAAGACCTGATAAATGAGAACCTAGCTTTGTAAGGAGATCCATCCCTAATTCCCACCTCTCCTCTACCAGAGATAGTCCTTATCTCCTTAGTTATCAGGTTAAGGAGCCTTAGTGAATGGTTGAAGGAGTCAGCGAAGAATAGGAGGATCCCGTCCCTATCGGAGGCTAAAGGCCAGGATAGCTTAGCGCTAGCACCTTTTCCATCCAAGAAACCCATCCTCCTAGATCCAGCTAAATGGATGTAAGTCTCCTCATCATCTAATCCCTGAAAGTAACCTGGCTTCCCGATGATGTACCTGGGGATGTTAGGGAGATCGCTCTGGTAATTGAGAGTTGTTCCTGGAACTAAGTTAATGTGGCTATCCTCTTTAGAGTTATCAGAGATATGAACACGAGCAAGGGAACCTCTAAGTGGAGCCCACAGGATAAGCTCACTGTCGGCGCCTAGACACCTGATATAATCGTTAGCCACTCTTCTCTCATCTATCAACTTACGTGTTCTCAGGTCAATCACGTACAGCTCTCCAGGATATACTAACAGACTTAAGATCCAACCATCTCCTAGCGTACACAGATCAACAATTTCCTGAGCATATATCAGCTCAGGTAATTGAGTAGTAATATGTGATACCTCAGGTGATGAGGATAGCTCAGGGACGAGATTAGAGACCACTCTCCTCAACTCCTCAAGGTCAGGAAGCGGTGAGAAGAACCTATACTTTAGGCTCCTATTTATCCACAGATCCAGGTAGCCAAAACCAGTCTGTGAGCTCTGTAAATCCCCCTCTCCCTCAGAGGTGATAGGTGTCCACATGACAGGCAACTCAGGTTTAAATAGCTCCACGAACTTCTCAGCTATTAACCGGTCGCCTCTGAGGAGAAGTCTAACAGGGATTTTAAGGTGATTAGATAGTTCAACCAGGATAGGATAATCGTCTAGCAGCTCAGTAGAGGTTACGTTAATGTTATATATAGCTTGCAAAGGCTCACTTAAATCTAACCTCTTGGAGTTAAGCGATATTGCTGAGAGATACCCATTTAGATATCGTCTCTTAGTCCTATCCTGCATATCATGAGACACCCATCAACCTCTTACCTTCAGCTAAGAGTTTCTCCAGGAGTTCTATAGACGGAGCTTCAGCGTAAAGCCTTATCAGTGGTTCTGTCCCCGATTTCCTGACAAGAATCCAGCTCCCATCACTTAGCTCCAGCTTAACGCCATCCTTCCTGTCCACGTTCCTAACCTTTAGGTCAAGGATCTCAGCGGGAATGCTATTGAGGAACTTCTCAAAAGCTCGCTCCCTAGCTTCCTCATCCTCAAACCTTATGTCTATCCTCCTGGTGTGAGTATAACCTATCTGTTCATATAACTCATCTAACAGCTGGTCTAGGGTCTTTCCAGTAACAGCCATAAACTCTAATAAGAGCAGGGAGTTCAGCAGGCTATCTCTCTCAGGTATGTGCCCCTTTATACCTATACCTCCGCTCTCCTCTCCACCTACCAGAACGTTATCAGTTATGAATAATCTACAGATATGCTTGAATCCAACCGGAGTTTCAACGGTTTCTAGGTCTAAGAGTCTAGCTATCCTAGCTGCCTTGGTAGAGGTGGAGACAGTTCTAACTACCTTACCATCTAATCCCTTGTACTTCCCCAGGTACCAAACCAGGAGCGCTAAGATATCGTGTGGAGTCAGGAAACCTGATGGGGTATATCCCGCAATTCTATCAGCATCCCCATCAAAAGCGAAACCTACTGCATTCCTCGCTTTAACCTCTCTTTCTAGGTCAACTAGGTTCCTTGGAATAGGCTCAGGTGGATTTCCACCGAACAAGGGATTTCTCTCCGTATGGAGCTCTATTATATGTCTCTCAACCTTGGGGAGATCTTTGAAGAGCTTTTTAAACTGGCCCACAGCAGAACCGTACATGTAATCTACTATAACTGTAATCCCGTTGGTTGTTAGGAAGTGAGCGATCCTCTCAAGGTCAACTTTTTTAGATACAGCTTTTAGGTATGGTTCCTCAAAGTTCTCCCGTCTAATCTCTCCTTTCCTGCCGATCTCTTTAGGGGGCCGGTTTATCATCTTCTCAATTAAAGCTGTCATCTCAGGTAGAGCACTACCACCGTACTCCGCCTTTATCTTAACACCGTTGTACTCAGGAGGATTATGAGAAGCGGTTATCATTATCCCAGCTGCTGCCTTCTTATGGACAACAAGGAAAGAGGTAGCAGGGGTAGTAGTCATCCTATCTGAGATAGTTACATCTATACCAAGTTCTGATAGGACCTCACCTACTAGCTCAGCATACCTCTCAGATAAGAACCTAGCGTCATAGCCTATCACGACACCAGCCTCCGGTGGCCTATACTCCAGCTTATACGTGTAGTTCTCCTTCCTCCACTTATAGGGTTCTAAATTCTTTCTCTCCTCTGAGAACAGGTAATTAGCTATTCCCTGAGTTATCCTGACCAGGTTATCAGCTGTCAAATCAAAGCTTATTATCCCACGCCAACCGTCTGTACCAAACTTTATCGGTTTATCTTGGAAACCATATCTCATAGTTAATCTCTCCTTTTTCTCTTAATTTATCTTAAGCTTAAATAATCCCAGGCCTGAGAGATAGAGCGTAAATAGTTCCCAGCTTATTAAGTTGCCCGATCAACCTGACCAGTATCTCATCTGCTGTTACAACACCGATAACCTTCTCATCAATATCTAAAACTGGTAACCTCCTTATCCCGTTCTCCTCCATGATCTTCAAAGCCTCAAAGAGATCAGCATCCTCAGTAACAGCGATAACATCTGTTGTCATAACCTCTTTCACAGGGGTCTCAGAGCCAAGCCCATACCCAAGCGCTCTTATGGTCAGATCCCTATCAGTTACCACTCCAACAGGATGCTTATCCTGATCAACGATGACGATAAAACCCACATTATAGGTCTCCATCTTCTTCGCTACTTGCTTAATCGTCTCATCCTGTAGTGCAACAACAGCAAACCTGCTCATCACATCTCTAACCTTCCTCAAGCTAACCCCCTCCATTCGGGAAAGGTATTTGATATTTCGGAGGTAAACTTCTATCTCCCTCTAACTTATCCTCTAATATCTCCATATTTAAGCCTTATCTAATTATCAGTCCTCAAAGAGGAATACCTCATAACTTAGGATAACCCTATGAGAGAACAAACTCAAAGAAAAGGGGGGCTAACCTATGGAGACTATATCTACCAACTGGCATCTAACCAAAGAATATCAATCAGATCTCTTAGAGTTCGTTAAAGAGCTGAGGAGATTCCCAAACGTTAGGGAGTACAACTATGAGGATCTGTACCAGTTAGCTCCTAGGTACGGGATCAGAACCGCTTACGGTAGCTATGCTTTCTCCAGCACGGTTAAGAACAGAAGCGCTCCACTAACGGTTTACCTAGGATATAGCGGACCACTTCAGGAGAGCGTAACTGATAGGCAAGCAAAGATAATCTCCGAAGCCAGAGATACCTTAGAGCGAGTTAAGGAGTACCTGAAAAAAGTACCCTTAGCTTACATTAGAGCTAGGATGGGAGACAACGACGAGTTTAACATAAAATGCCACTACTTCCTATCACTGCACAGACCAGATAACATAAGAATTGCTCTCTTCTTCGCTGAAGCTTTATTTGAGTACTTAGCACAGAAGCCAGGTCCAGAGATGACCTTGATAATGATACCTGAGTGGCACGAGAAAGATAGACAGATCCTAGTATTCCCTGAGATTAACTTGACCTTTGTCCTAGGTAGTGATTACTACGGAGAGGTGAAGAAAGGCTTTCTAAGGATGGGTATGTACCAGGCTAAGAAAGCTGGTATGCTAGGTCTACACGCTGGAGCTAAGGTAGTAGAAGCGAAGGTCAACGGAGAGCTGAAGAGATACTCAATGCTGATATTCGGTCTAACAGCAACCGGGAAGACAACACACTCAATCCATCACCATAACTTAGACGAACCTGGAGAGAGAGCTATGATAGTCCAGGATGACGTAGTATTCCTAAAGAGAGATGGAGCTGCTCTAGGTACAGAGCGAGGTTTCTTCATAAAGACTGATGGTTTAGAGCCTAAATACCAGCGAGTTATGTATGAAGCTGCCATCAGACCTCACACGCTCTTTGAAAACGTAGTCCTAGATTACAAGGGAAATCTATACTTTCAAGATGATACCATCACTGGGAACGGTAGAGCTATAGTTAGGAGCGAGGACCTAGGTGAGTATTTCTGGGGCTACAACATGCCACCAGCTGACGAGGTAGAGAAGCTCATCATATTTTTCA
>JALUEN010000016.1 GCA_027052755.1 bacterium
CCGGAGGTGAATCCTATGAGTCAACCTTTAGATGGAGACGAGATCAAGACTGATCTTAAATCAGTTGATAGTAACTCGGTTAACTCTTCAAAGGAGAGAAAGAAAAAAAGTTTTAACTTGGTAAAGTTATTCCTCTTCTTTATCCTAACCCTTATCATCGCTTTAGTGATCTGCGGGATAGGGTTCTCAATCGGTTTAATGGTAAGCTCTGGTGAGGAGATATCTTCACCACTTCCAGGGGACAAGATAGCATACCTGGAGCTAAATGGCCCTATACTGCTATCACGACCTAAAGGTAGCTCAAAGAAGTTCATCGTCAGTGATGAGGTAGTACCCTTTATCAACAAGATGAGAGAGGAGAAGAGCGTTAAAGGGATGCTGATCATCATCAATAGCCCAGGCGGCTCAGCTACCGCCTCTCACGAGATATACGAGGCTATAATGAAGTTCAGGAAGGAGAAGCCAGTGGTAGTGTACATCAGGGATATAGCAGCCTCCGGAGGGTATTACATAGCATCAAGCGCTAACTACATAGTTACCTCCCCTAACGCTATAGTTGGAAACATCGGGGTTATAATGGTTACCCTGAACATAAGGGATATGCTTAGCAAGTTAGGGATTCATCCTGTTGTGATAAAGAGCGCTGCTCACAAAGACCTGCTCTCCAGCTTCAGAGATCCCACTCCAGAGGAGAGAAAAATACTAGATAAGGTGATAAAAGATATCTATGAGGTGTTCAAGGACTCTATCCTGAAGGGGAGAGATGGGAAGATTAATAGGGAGGAGCTGGAGAAGATAGCAGATGGTAGGATATTCTCAGGCGTGGAAGCAGTTAAGGTTAAGTTAGCTGATCAAGTGGGAAGCTTAGAAGACGCTGAGAACAAGCTTAAAGAGCTTATAGGAGTACCTAAATCAAAGAAGTTAGGCAAGATCAGGTTTAAACCTAAAACCAGCGATCTCTCGGAGCTCTTTGATAGGTTCATACCATCTCCACCTGAGGTTCACCTATACTCCACACCGAAAGTCCTCTACAGGTGATAGAGATGGATCCAGAGATACACATAGCAGATCTGAGAGGAGAGAACTTGGAGAGAGAGGTATTTCCTGAGGAGATCGTTAAGGTGCTTGAGAACAGAAGTGAACCCTCTCTAAGCGAGGAGGAGCTAAGCCTCCTCAGGGAATATCAATTGGTTTTATCCGCAGAGCTCAAGCTTGAGGACAGGTTCTCAACCCCTAAGTACTTCATCGGTTTTGATCTGACCTTCCTTCGAGGAGAAGGCTCGGAGTTAGCTCTAGGAGGGGGGGCGGTTTTCCTAGTAGAGGGTAACTACGCAACTCCCTTTGGCTTGAGGCTAAGGCTGATCAAGAGGCAAGTTGCCTTAACTAAAATCAGGTTCCCGTACATCCCTACCTTCCTAGCCTTCAGGGAGCTTCCCACTTTAATAGCCCTTTACAGGATAATATTAGCTGAGCCAGATATCAGAGAAGCAAGCGAGAGAGGAGAGCTAATCGTCTTCATAGATGGACAGGGGATAGCTCATCCGAGAGGGTTAGGTATAGCATCTCATTTCGGTGTCTTAACAGAGAGCCCATCTATAGGGTGCGCAAAGCGAAAGCTATGGGGTAGATTTAAAAATCCCTCGCCTGGGAGATATGAACCTCTACTAAACGCTAATGATCAGTTAATCGGTTTTGTCCTCCGACCAGGTAAATCTAAGAAGCTTCTCTTCATCTCACCAGGCAACATGATAACGCCTGAGACAAGCCTAACCCTAACGTTAAGGTCAGTGGAAGCCTTGGGATACCCTCCTACTCACAGCGCTCACTTACTCCTTCAAAAGGTGAGGAGAGAGCTAACTCTCTCATCTTAAGCTCTCCACCTTGAGCTTAACGATAGCAGGCTTCAAGTAAATGTTTTGAAACTGACATATAGCTCTAACCTGATATGGAAAGTCCTTAAAGGGTCCTCTCAGAGAACATCCCTTAGCCTTCAGAGTTAGGTTTAGATCCAGTGATCTCAGTAACAACTTCTGAGAATTTGGCGTGGAGATCTTAATAAACTGCGGGTACCTCAACAGCCTTAGATAACCAGGAGATAGCGCTAGCTCCAGCCCCCTTGGATCGCTCTCAACACCTAAGATAGAGAGTTCCCCCCTGTAAGAGATCGTCAACTTCATCACCTTCAAGGTTAAGGTATCTCCCTCTAAGCGATATACCTTCAGGAGCTCAGATAGTGGGTCAAATAGCTGAATAGCGTTATCCCCGATTACCTCCAACTGATATATAGATATAGCAGATGGAGATACCATGGAGATGGACTTCTCCTTATCAAGGCTCATCAAAGCTATACCGAAGACAGCTCTATGCCTGACGTGAAAGTTACCGTAACCTTTTAGAGCTGGGTTGTAGATGGCTTCTCCATCGCTAACCGGCGAGTTAAGGTATCCCCCTGTTATCAGCTTGCCATCAGCAGTTATCAGAAGTTTAAGGTATCCGCCCACAGGTTCTAAAACCGCAATCAATTTCTCTCCTCTAATGACCCCCTCCTTAAACCCGTCCATATCCAGGTCATAGAGCCCAGCCCAGGTTCCATCCTTAGTCCTCAAGAGCCTCAGCAGGTTCACACCTAGAGCGCTGTTCCTCAGATCAGAAGCCCAGAACTTCTGCCACCAAGATATGTTCTTCCTCTGAGTAGCCGGATCAACGCTCCAGTCATGCCAGGCAGTCTCGTAACTGCTGTTCAGCAGGTACAACCACGATAGTTGACAGAGCGTATCCCTCAACGAGTTCCTCAGAGCGATTTCCGGTTTTCCACACTCTTCCTCAAGCGAGGTCAGTATATCCTGTATCATTCCAGATCGCTTTCCTAGAAAATCCCCAAGTGGCTCCTGTAGAACGATATCATTTCTAAGCCAGCTTCCCCTATAGTTAGGTCTGTAATCGCTGTAGGATTCCATGTAATCATCACCGTACATCCACGAGAGGATAGTATCACTGCCCTGCTCAGCCTCTATATAGCTTTGAAGCTTTAGTTCAGTTGGATTAACGTAGTAGGAAGCTGTCTTATCATAGCTTTCCCTGAGGTACTGGGTAGGCGTAGTAAAGCTCAGCCATGGTTTCATTTTAAGCCAGGAGAGTAGCTCCCTGAACCTATTAGGAATATCAGCTTTAGGTTTCAGCGTTCCGAAAGGCATACCACCAGCGAACTCCCAATCATTCATTGCGATGAGCAGGATATCCTCCCTCTGGCTCCTGAGAAACTGGCGGTACAGGTGAAGCCTCAGCCTAGGCGTAGCCCCCCCATCGCTCGTGCTGAACATATCATACTGAAAGAGGTGATCTATGGGAAAGAGCAGGACATCATTAACCCTAAACGGTGTGTACTTAGGGACATCTCTTACCCAAAGTTGAGGGTAGTCAATCAACGTGGCCTTACAACCAGCCCTCTTGAGATCCTCCAGTGTCCTACCATCTATCACCCTCTCTGGCGTCCAACATACCTCCCATCCCTTGCCATCAGATGAGAGCCCAGATAAGCTCAGGATCAGATCGTTCAATTTCAGGGAGTAAACGTTAAGGTAGCTAGGTAAGAGAGGCATCAGGTGCTCTGACCAAGTTCCCCTCTCCAAGGTGATCAGCTTCTCCCTTACCAGCTCCCTCAACTTGATGAGATCACCAGGCGAGTGCCACTTAATGTTCTCCAGGAGTACCCCTGATAGGTGGAGCTCAACTGGAACTCTTAAATCCTCAATATCAAGGAGAGTTCTCAAGAGCCCTGCTCTCTCCTCCTCATCCCAGAACCTCTCCCAGAAAAGCCCAGCGTTAATCAGAGGCTGGTTTCCGTGAAGGACTATGGCGATCCTCAGCGGTTTAAGCTTCGGATACGTGCAAGGCGATATATCTACAGAGAAACCATTGGAGTAACTGGTTACCTTGAACAACTTCAGATCCCCAGATAGCCCCGCACGTCTCAGATCTAATTTGGCTAAAGCGTAATCATTTAAGGTGTCAAAGTATATCGCACCCACTGGTTTCCTATCAGGTAACCTCAAGAGCTTCCCTTCATCAGCGAAGATCCTCACCACTTTCCCTTTATCATTGAAGGCAAACTCCAGTTGAATTCTAGGGATATCCTCCTCCTTTAAATCTAAGAACTCAATCTTCAGCAGAACTTCCCGACCGCTTACCTTCAAGTAAGTCAAGAGCAGGTCAAAGGAAGAGGGGTATGAGTAGTACAGGTAGCCCCACGGATAAGACCTTATATCCTCCACCTGATCTAGACAGCTCACATCAGATATTGAGAAATCTTCGCCAAAGGTCTTAAAAGTCTTAAAAGTTTTAGATCTCTCATCTACAGCTAGGCTAGAGGCATCACTGAGGAGATATAAGATCAATGATATCAGAGCTAGGTAAAAGAGCTTCCTCATAGCGTTTATCATAGATCTACCCTCCTTCTCCCCTCACTGCTGAGAGATCCCTGTAAAGCCCTCTCGCCCTGATGTAAGCCTCCACCTCAGGCGGTAGCAAGTATCTAATGGAAAGTCCCCTCTTGATTCGCTCCCTGATCATCGTTGAGGATATATCAATAAGTGGCATCTGAAGTAGTCTAATCTTCTCTAGATAGGACCCTAAAATAGGATGTCTCCTAAAGCTCTGGTAGAGGTCCTCAGGTGGTTCATAAAGCTCTATGCCTCCAACCCTAAGGGGGGTTAACCTGTCCGCTACTATGAGAAGCTCCAGCTCCTCTAGGATATCCCTTAATCTATACCACCTGCTCTTTAAAAGTGTATCTTTACCACAGATAAATGCTAACCTAGGATATCTCTCCTTAAGCTGAAGTAATGTGTGATAGGTATATGATACCCTATCCTGAGATATCTCTATATCTGATACCTGGAACCTGTCATCATCCTTAATAGCTAGCTGAACCATCCTCAGCCTATCTTCTGGCGGAGCCATATCCTCCAGGTGCTTATGAGGTGGGTGTCTGTTGGGGATGAAGATAACCTTAGAGAGGTTAAACTCCTCGTAGGCAAAAGAAGCTAGCAGGAGATGTCCATAATGTATAGGGTTAAAAGTTCCACCTAAGATGCCCACCAAACCTCTCATCGCTTTTCCCTCTAAGCAAACATCTGGTATAGTTCCTTTCTCAGGGCTTCAAGCGTGTTAAAGGGAATCCCTAACAGCTCTGGTATAGATAGGACTTCAACTCCCCTCTCCTGAGCGTAATCCTGAACTTCAGCCACCCTCCTCTTCCACCTGAGGTCCCTAAGCAGGTGATGGTCCATCACCAGCCACCTCAGATCACCGCCAAGCTCAGAGATTAAGCGCTTAGTCTTCTCCTTAAAAGCGTTAAAGTGCCAGGGCTTAAACTTCGTTCCCAGGAAATAGGTGGGGGGTCCATCGGAGATTATCAGCTGAGGTCTAACAGCTAGTGGAAGTTCCAAGCTGTTGTCAGTGAGAAACCCCTGAACATCAGAGGTAAACAGGAACCTATCATCTCCCAGGATTACAGCTACCTCTATCACATAGCCTAACCTATCATTAGGTCCGTGAGGGACAGGTGAGCTGAATAGGATCCTCGTATTTCCTATCCTTAGAGATTCACCATCAGCTATCTCAACTTGATCGCTATCCAATCCCCTGAGGAACTGAGAAGCCCTATCTCGTTGACTTTTATTGATGTTCTCTGAGGGGTGTTTGATGTATAGCTTAACTTTTCTGTAGAGCTGTGCTAGATCAGGAGAGTAGTGATCAAAGTGATAGTGGGTTATCACCACTACATCTGTCTCCTTAAGGAGATCCTTAATCAAGGAGAGGGATCTCTGGAGAGCCTCCTCCTCCATCCTGTGAGGTGGGAGCTTATACCTGGAAGGTCCCAGCGCCGCAGAGGGGTCAATGAAGAGCCTGAGATCTGGCGTCTCCAAGTAGGTAGCCATAGACCTAACTCCTAAACTGTCAAAAGCTATGGGATAGATCTTTAGTTTACCTAATTCAAAGGGTTTAGGGATGAGCGAAAAGAGGTCATCTAAGTTAGTGATACCTGTACCTTCAGGAAAATTCAGATTAGATCCTCCCATAACTCTCCTCCAGTCAGTCTCTCTGAAGCCTCTTACCCAGGGGTCCCACTACCTTTAGGATGCCGTACCTATCTATCTCAATGATAAACGTTCTAGAACTATGTCCACACATCCTACAGCCATCTATCCTCAGTGTTCTAACCACCTCTCCTATCTCCTTACCGTACAGGTTACGCTCGTAAGGAGTTGTTATAACTAGCTTGCTGAGCACTATGTTACAGTCAACTATATGACCTATAGCTAAACCGCCTGCGGTTTTAG
>JALUEN010000017.1:0-373 GCA_027052755.1 bacterium
AAAGTTGGATGCTCAGCTTAAACTCTTGTACAAGGTAATTGACATGGCAGCTTCTAAAGGAGTAATCCACAAGAATGAGGC
Organism: bacterium; assembly: GCA_027052755.1. Classification (GTDB taxonomy): domain Bacteria; phylum DRYD01; class DRYD01; order DRYD01; family JALUEN01; genus JALUEN01. Next base: position 82 of record JALUEN010000017.1, read on the forward strand.
GGCTAGGAGAAAATCACGCTTGGCTCAGCAATACTCTAAGATCTTAAAGCAGTATCAGGTAGCTTAAAGTAGTTCAGCAATCACTTGGAGAAGGGGTGAATATTTATGGTTAGGATAAAGCGAGGTACGATGAAGAGGAAGAGACATAAGAAGATCCTAAAGCTAGCTAAGGGACATAGGGGAGTTAGGTCAAGACATTACAGGAAGGCAATAGAATCCGTCATGCACGCTCTGATGTATGCATACAGGGACAGGAGACAGAGAAAACGAGATATGAGGAGACTTTGGATAG
>JALUEN010000017.1:383-6328 GCA_027052755.1 bacterium
GCTAGAATAAATGCGGCTGTGAGGAACTATGGGCTCAACTACAGTAAGTTCATCCACGGTTTGAGGAAAGCGGGGATAGAGATAAATAGGAAAGTTCTCCAGCATTTGGCCATAAATGATCCTGAGAGTTTCAAGGAGATCGCCTTGAAAGCGAAGGCAGCGCTTGAGGCTTAAATAACCTGGGGATAGGCTCAAAAATGTTTAACGATTTCCACTAAAGAAGAGGGCACAAGCACACTTTAACCTATGTTCATGTTTTTGTACTTTTCCCTCTCATCAGGCTAGAAGGAAATTAATACGGATACAAACCGAGGATATTATCCAGGTACCACTTTATAATAGTATCGCCATACAGACCGGCTAGTAAAGCCCCTAGAAGCATAAATGGACCAAAGGCCAGGTAGAAGCTGTGCCTAACATCCTCCTCGTAGATTAAGAATTCCCTGAGGATCCCTCCAAATAAGGGAATAGCTAACAAGCCTAAGGACCACCTCTCAACGGGGATATCTACCTTAAACCTAGGCTTAAGCATGTTCTTGATGAGATAGGCTGAAATCCCGTAAATAGCTCCGACTGTAAAGGATATAAAGGTAGTTAGGAACACTAGGTGAGGTTTAGCTAGAAATAGCCCTAATGCGAAGGCTAGCTTAACATCTCCTAGACCGAGGGCTTCCTTCTTGAAGATAAGCTTACCTATAAAGTAGATGCTTATGAAGAGCCCTGAGAATAAGAACGCAGTTAAGAGAGCTTCTAGTAGGGGGGTGAGGGAGGAGCTGAGAACTGAGTAAAGTGTGGCGAAAATTAACCCAACTATGCCTAAAGCTATGTTCAGCTCATCAGGGATTATCTGCCACTCCCAATCAATAAAGGTGATCGGTATCGCAATTCCAAAGAAGGCCATCCATCTCAAGGTATCTAGCGAGAAACCAAACTTGAGGAAACAGAACAGGAAGCTGAGAGCTGTTAGAACCTCTACTATGAGGTACCTTATAGGGATAGGAGCTTTGCAGTAGTAACACCTGCCCCTGAGGATTATATAGCTCACTATAGGTATGTTATGCCAGGGCTTTAGCTTTCTCTTGCATACCGGGCAGTGACTAGGGGGAAAGACTATGCTCATCTCCCTGGGAAGGCGATATATGAGAACGTTATTGAAGCTACCTATTATAGCACCATAAGCGAACGCGAAGAAACCCCACAACCATTTGGGAACGACTTGTAGTTGAGAGAAGAGATCTCCTAAGTTCACAATAACCCCTCCTATCCATTAGCTGGACGCTCTGACCTACTTAGTTTCAGGATATGATCTATGGCACAGAAAACTATAGCTAATATCGGGGCTTGAAGACCTATGATTAGGGCTAAAGTTCCAGCTATGGGACCGTAACGTTTACCCCAGTAAGCAACCGTGTGAACTAAAGCAATGAAAACGGTGAGGATAAACAGGTTAGGGGTTAATATATACGAGAGTTCCTTAAAATTCTCGTTTCCTCCAGCTAATATAGCTAGTAGCAAGGTGAGGAAGAAGAGGGGAGTAACCCATCTCTCTAGTCCCCACTGGGATATACCTAAGAACTGAAAGGAGGTATTGAAAGTTTTCTCCAAGATTTTAAGGGTAACCCATGTGATGAGGGTTCCGTAAATAGTAGCTGTTGTTACTAACATGGAGGGTATTAAGAGGAAGAAAATAGCTGGATCTGGTGTTGGAACATTTGTTTTCAAGCCCAGGGAGGAGTACAGATCTTGAGAGAGCTTGTAAGATTTAGCGGTTGACTCTAGCGTTAACTTTATTATATCCTGATGTAGCACTAACTTAGATAGAAGAAATACTAACAAAAAGCTAGTCAGTACTCCTAAAGTTGAGAGACCTATTAATATGGAAAATCTCTTCTCCCTCTCATAAAGCCTTAACCCTAAGCCTATAAATAATCCGATGATACCGGGCCCGATTATTAACGAGATAGCCTTCAAAGGGCCAGATATTATTAGGCTACCGAAGAAGGTTATGAGGAATATGGATATCCACTCCCTCAATTTATACCTGTAAAAAGCTATGGTAAATGGTACGGGGATTAACAAACTAGCGAAGAGACCTATAATAGGGATGAAGTCTGCTACTATAGATAGCACCAGGATGAGGCTAGAGAACAGAGCTATCTCGCTTAAATTGGATAAGCTCTCTTTAGATGAGACTAACTTTAAGCTCCTCATCTCTATCACCTAGTGGCTGTTCAGTATTCTTGAGATATCTAGGAAAGTAACTATAGCGATAAGTATCAGCAGGAGCGAAAAACCGATGAAGTGGAGGACCTCCTCCTTAGAGGGATCCCATTTCCTCCTCAGACCTTTCTCCCATAGAAAGGCAATTATCAGGAACAGGGCTCTACCTCCATCTAGTGCTGGAAATGGAAGCAGGTTGATGTAACCTATAGCGATGTTCAGGAAAGCGGTGAAGATAGCTATCTCATAAATGCTTCTCTCTAAAGTGAACTTGTAGATGAGTTGACCTATCCCTATAGGTCCTCTTAGACTACCTTTTAGCTCACTATAGTTAGATCTTATATGTAGGAGGAAAACAGTGTACCTATAGGTTACCTCCTTAACGTACTCCCAAGCGAACCTAATTCCCCTAATTGGGTTAAATTTTCCTCTAGTGATAGCTAGATCTAGCTGTACTCCTAAAATCGCTCGTTTCAGGTCCTCGTTGTATTTAGGGATCGCTTGTATCACCTTCACCTGGTTACCTCGCTTGATCTCCAAGGTAACAGGCTTTCCAGCTTTATCTGATACGAGCTTGATCAACTCTTTACCACTGGAAATTCTCTTTCCATTTACAGAGAGTATTATATCTCCCGGTTTTATGCCAGCTTTTGCAGCTGGTGAGTTCTCATAAACGTTATAAACCCTTATACCTGGCTCCAACGTGAGAAAGCTCATCGTTACAGCTATAATGAGGAAGGCGAACAGATAATTGGCTAATGGTCCTGCTAGTATGACTAGGAACCTTTTCCAGTAAGGTTGATTGTAGAAGCTATTCGGGTCATCTGCTTCCTCTGGGGACTCACCTAAGAGCTTAACGTATCCACCGAGGGGAAATATCCTTATGGAGAATAGAAGATCTCTTATTTTCCTCTGATATATAGCCTTACCGAAACCAAGTGAGAACTCCTGAACAGGCATCTTTAGGAGCAGAGCAACTATTAAGTGTCCTAACTCGTGAAAGGTGATCAAGAGGCTGAATACTACGAGAACGCCTATGATACCCTTGAGGGTTAGTATCGCTTCCATAACACACACCTCTTATTTTTTCTCGCTTTTTTCATCCGTTAACTTCTTCAACTTGTACTTTATCCAGGAGTTCTTTGGATCTAGCTTACTTGCAAGCTCCAAGTACCTTATGGCTTTCTCCTTTAAACCTAACTTGATAGCGGTATCAGAAGCTCTGACTAAGCAGGTTATCTTCACGTTAACATTGCCCTTATCTAGTTCTTGGCATTTATCAAAAGCTTTCAGGGCATCCTCATATTTTCCCTCATTGAACATTATCACCCCATATAGGAAGTAGCCGTCAGGGTAGAGGTATTTATCTAGCATGGAGCTGAGAACTTTCAAAGCTTTCCTCTTCTTAGAGAACTTCATATATGTCTTAGCTAGATACTCCGTGGTTATAGGATCATCTGGAAGTAGGTGGTAACTTCTCTCTAAGTTCCACAGAGCTTTCAGATCTAAGTTGTTCAGGTAGTAGGTTATACCTAAGCCGGTTAAACTGGAGGCGTACTTCTCTGGTCCGCTGATAGCCTCTAGGAACTCCTCCTTGGCGTCCCTCAAGTACTCTTCCCTGGCTGTGTTGACATATTCCATAAGTGAGACGAAACCCAGGAAAGTGTGAGCTAGCTGTGGGTTTACCTGAGAGTTGAAGAGTTTATCCTCTACATCTTTAGCTACGTTCTCAAGTTCTCCTAACTCTGAGGCACATACTAAGCCAAATATCAAGGTTGTAGTTGAATCCGGGTACTTCCAGAATGAGTTAACCCCTTTCTCATAGCATGAGTTAAAATCGCCTGTGTAATAGAGATTTATAACCTCCTGGATTGTTTTAGGATCATACCTTACTTGTCTCTCGTATAGAGGTGTAGATGCCTTAAAGCTCTCTTCCCCTGAAGATTTACCTGAAGATTTAGGGGTGGATGTCATCGCTGTTGTTAAAGTAAACGCGATAAGTATTAGCACCTTTAAGATATCAACGAATCTGCTTCTAACCATGTTAATCCTCCTCCACTATGTGATATGTGCTTCTTTTAGTTTCTTTCTATTAGATTAACACTCCTCCGTGTTACCTAACTTAGGTTTTCCTAAGACCTAGGAGTGATATATCAGGGAGGAGAACTGATGAAAAAGGAAAAGAATTTAGAATAAACTGATTAAACCACTGAAAAGAGGTGGAAGTAATGAACATCTTGAAAGCTTTAGCAGAATTTGATCTAAAGAGACTCTTTGGCCTTCAGAAGAAGTTCCTTATCGGTTTGGATATAGGGACCTACTATATTAAATGGGTTGTAGCTCAACCTATTCGCAAGAAAGAGAGAGCAGTTGTCAAGGTAAAGAATTTAGGATATGTGGAATCTGTTCCTTTAGAGAATAAAGAAGCTGTTGCTGAGAAACTGAGGGATATCTTTAGGGAGAACAACTTTGATCCTAGTATCTTCTACCCAGTTGTATCCATCTCAGGATCACAAATTATAGTCAGGCCTGTTAGAATTAAGAAGCGAGAAGGAGCTACTATAGATGAGTTGGTTTATGAGGAGGCTCAGAAATATATACCTTATAACATTGAGACAGAGGCTAACCTGGTTCACCAAATACTTGAGGAGTCCTTACCTGATGAGCCTGATACTGCTGAGGTCCTGTTAATAGCTGCTCCTATTGAGCTGATAAACTCTATAGAGGAGATATTGCTCGCAGCTGATTTAAAGAGGGAAGCGATAGAGGTGGACGTGGTGGCGATATGGAGATTATTAGCTTTTCTTAACTTAGAGACTTTTTACACGGGAACGGTTGCTGTGATTGATATGGGCGCTTATTCCACAGGTATAACTATATACAGTGATGGAAAGCTGAGACATGCTAGGACCCTGTCAATAGGTGGTAACGACTTCACCAGTAAACTGATAGATAACTTGGGGTTAACGCCTGAGGCTGCTGAGGAGTTCAAACGAAACTACGGTTATATCAAGGTAGAGGACGAGGATGAGGCGCCATCAGCTGAGCATGCGAAGACCTCTGTTATATTTAAGGAGATAGTAGATAACCTGGTTAGGGAACTGAAGAGATCCTTCCTTTACTACAGGTCTAGGTATAAAGGTAAGCCTATAGAGAGAGTTCTCATCACGGGAGGTGCGAGCTTGATATCAAATTTAGACGTTTATCTCAGTAAAAGCCTCAAGGTCCCCGTTGAGAGGTTTAACCCATTAGATTACTGCCAACTCCCAGGTAAGCTTAAGAAGAGTATAGATCATAAGATGGGTAGCCTATTTACTATAGCAACTGGTTTGGCGCTTAGAGCACCTTCACAGTAAACTGCTTTATTAATTTATACAGGTTTTCAATTTTAACTTTTTTAAGAGGACTTATGAGATGAAGATAGAAGAGAAAATAAACCCTATACACAATAGAGAAATCGCTAGGAAAGGCTCAGGAGGTGATTAATGGTGGGAATAACCGTTGATATAGGTACCGCTGAAACTGGCGGTCCAGTACGTGAGGTTATATTTGCTATAATACTAGTTCTCTTGCTCCTAATAGGTTTTGGAGCTGCTTACATAATTAAGATCTATTACGCTAGTAAAGTTGACTATTATCGTCAAGAGCTTGCTAAACTTGAGAGAGAGCTTCAGGATTACAAGATAATTGAATCCACCTATAAGACAAAGAAGAGACAGATAGAG
>JALUEN010000018.1 GCA_027052755.1 bacterium
ATATTGAAATAGGTGCCCAATAGGTGTTTAAAAGGAGCCTAGATAGGAGGAGGATAATAAAGTGAATAGCTTACCTGATAACCTGAAGGTTATCATCCCTGAAGAAGAGCTCAAATCTAAAGTAGATGAGATAGCGTCAAAGCTAATGGAATACTTTAGGGAATACCCGATAGACGACCTCAGCATAGTCGTTCCGCTAAAAACTGGTATCCCCTTCGCTGTGGACCTAACCCTGAGAATGCCTATGAAGTTATCCATAGATTACGTGCAGTTCAGCAAGATACCCTACTCAGAGGAGGAGAGGGAGATAGTTATAAAAAGGGATATATCTCTACCGATAAAGGGTAAAGTGGTCCTGTACATAGATGTTTTAGTGAGAACTGGACGAGCTCTAGAGCTATTGGGAGATTATTTTAAGCTAAGGGGCGCGAGGAAGATATTGTTCGCTACCCTACTCTGGAAGCCAACTCCTAAGACCAGATTGATCCCCGACTTCTGGGGTTTTAAGATAGAGAGCGAGAAGTACCTTGTGGGATACGGCTTAGATTGGAACGAGCTCTATAGGAATTTACCTTATATAGCAGAATTGAAACGTTGAGGGGGTAAGGATCGTGCAGAGGTTTTTAGTGTACTTAATCCTGTTCGCTTTAGCTATCTACGCTGCGGTTACGCTTTTTGAGAACTCTAAGACAACAACAACTGTACCTTACAGCAAGTTTATAGGGCACGTTCAAGAAGGTCAGGTAAAGAAAGTTGTGATAAGGGAACAGGATATAGAGGCAGAGCTTAAGAACGGGAAGAGGGAACGAACGTACTACCCTAACGATCCAGATCTGATAAAGATCTTAAAGGAGAAAGGTGTAACGATAGAGGTAAGGCCCTCTAGCGAATCCTCCTGGCTCTATATACTTCTCAACATCATACCGTACGCGTTGATAATCATCTTCTTCATTATACTCATACGCCAAGCTCACGCAAGTAACTCGCAAACGTTTAACTTCACCAAATCCAAGGCTAAGTTCTTCACTAGCGAGATGCCTAAGGTAACATTTAAGGATGTAGCTGGCGTTGATGAGGCTGTAGAGGAGCTTAAAGAGGTTGTGGATTTCCTAAAGGATCCGAAGAAATACGCTGAACTAGGTGCTAGGATACCTAAAGGCGTCCTGCTCATAGGACCGCCGGGAACCGGAAAAACCCTCCTAGGTAGAGCTGTAGCTGGGGAGGCTGGCGTAGCCTTTCTCTACGTTAGCGGATCTGAGTTCGTTGAGATGTTCGTAGGAGTAGGGGCAGCTAGGGTAAGGGACCTATTTGAACAAGCTAAGAAGAGCGCCCCCTGTATAGTCTTTATAGACGAGATAGACGCCGTAGGTAGGCACAGGGGCGCGGGACTAGGTGGTGGACACGACGAGAGGGAACAGACCCTAAACCAGCTCCTGGTGGAGATGGATGGCTTTGAGGTTAACTCAGGGATCATACTGCTAGCAGCAACGAATAGGCCTGATATATTAGATCCAGCGCTTCTCAGACCTGGTAGGTTTGACAGGAAGATCTACGTTGATAAACCTGATTTCAAGGGGAGGCTGGAGATTCTTAAGATACATGCTAGGAATAAGAAATTAGCTAAGGACGTGGACCTAGAGCTCCTGGCGAAACAGACAACTGGTTTCACCGGAGCAGATCTTGAGAATCTCCTGAATGAAGCTGCTCTGATTGCAGCGAGGAAGAATAAGAAGGAGATCACTATGGAAGATTGTGAGGAAGCTATGGAGAAGGTGGTCATGGGTCCAGCTAAGAAGAACAGGATAATCTCCCCAGAGGAGAAGAAGCTAACCGCTTATCACGAGAGTGGACACGCTCTCGTAGCAAAACTCCTGCCAAATGCGAACCCAGTACGTAAGGTAACGATTATTCCAAGGGGCATGGCTTTAGGAGCCACTTGGCAATCCCCAGACGAGGATAAACACAACCTAACAAAGGACGAGCTCATAGATGAGATAAGTGTTCTACTAGCTGGTAGGGCTGCAGAGGAGGTAGCCCTAGGCAAGATAACTACCGGAGCGGAGAACGACCTACAGAGAGCTACCGAGATAGCTAGACGAATGGTTACTCAATACGGTATGTCCGAGAAGGTTGGACTAGTTGCTTTTGAGCAAGCCAGGGAGATCTTTCTAGGCAAGGAGCTAGTTCAGGAGAAGAAGTACAGCGAGGAAACCGCACACCTGATAGACAAGGAGATAGCTAGGATAGTTACCGAGTGTTATGAGCGAGCAAAGAAAATCCTGAGAGATAATATAGATAAGCTCCACGAGATGGCTAATAAACTCCTAGAGAAGGAGACGTTATACGAGGCAGAGATAGATGAGATAGTTTTCGGTAAGCCAAGGGAAGAGAAACCGAAAGACATAGGGGATACTAACGTACAGGAAGCTTACTAAATCTCCATAGATAAGGAGGGAAGCGATGTGTCTAAAAAGCTAGATATCCCTAAAGAGGAGATAAAGAGTATCCTAGCTACTGACTGTGGGTCTACCACGACGAAAGCCATCCTAATAGAACAGCAACCCAACGGCGAGTACAGGCTAGTAGTCAGAGGAGAAGCTCCTACCACAGTTGAGGCTCCGGTAGAGGATGTAACAAAAGGAGTCCTCAACGCTGTTACAGAGGTAGAGGAGCTGGTAGGTAGGCAGATACTAGATGAGACCAAATCCAAGATCCTCAAGCCTAGGAAAGGCGATGTAGGTGTTGACATATACATATCCACCTCATCAGCTGGTGGAGGTCTTCAGATGACTGTAGCTGGAGTAGTCCTATCAATGACCGCAGAGAGCGCTCAGAGGGCAGCGCTGGGAGCTGGAGCGATAGTTATGGACGTGATAGCGTCAAATGATGGACGAAAACCTTACGAGAAGATAGAGAGAATAAGGAAGATGAGACCGGATATGATCCTCCTAGCTGGAGGTACAGATGGAGGCACTAAGAAACACGTGGTAGAGCTAGCTCAGATCATAGCAGCAGCAAGACCTAGACCTAGGTTAGGGATAACCTATAAACTTCCTGTGATATACGCTGGGAACAAAGATGCTAGGGAAGAGGTTAAGAGGATCCTAGAAGGAGTTGTTGAGCTGAGGATAACAGAGAATATAAGGCCTAAACTTGAAGTAGAGAACCTCAGGCCTGCTAGGGCTATAATACAGGAGCTGTTCCTAGAGCACGTTATGGCTCAAGCTCCAGGGTACAAGAAGCTCATGGAGTGGACAGATGTGGATATAATGCCTACCCCAGCAGCAGTAGGACTCCTCATGGAGACGATAGCTAGGAAGAACAACATACAAGTACTAGGTGTGGATATCGGTGGAGCAACAACTGACGTGTTCTCAGTATTCCAAGGGATATTTAACAGGACAGTATCGGCTAACTACGGTATGAGTTACTCTATATCAAACGTTCTCAAGGACGCAGGTATAAAGAATGTGGCTAGGTGGGTTCCCTTTGAGATAGATGAGAGGAAGCTGAAAAACGCCATAAAGAATAAGATGATCAGACCTACTACGATACCTTATTTCATTGAGGACCTGATGATAGAGCAGGCGATAGCTAGGGAGGCTCTCAGGCTATCATTAGAGCAACACAAACAGCTAGCAGTAGGTCTGAAAGGAGTACATCAGGAGAGGACTATATCAGATATATTTGAGCAGACAGAGACCGGTGAGAGCTTAGTAAACATGATGACGCTGGATATGATCGTAGGTAGTGGAGGAGTACTCTCCCACGCTCCTAAGAGACAGCAGTCAGCCATGATGATGTTGGATGCCTTTGAACCTGAGGGCTTCACCACCTTAACTGTTGACTCCATCTTCATGATGCCACATTTAGGCGTGCTCTCCACTGTCCACGAAGAAGCCGCAACTCAGGTTTTTGAGAAGGATTGTCTGATATACCTCGGCACCGCTATAGCTCCTAAGGGGATAGAGAAGTACGGCCAGAAGATAATGGAAGCAGAGGTAGTTTACCCTGACGGCAGGACCGAGACTGTTGAGCTCAAGTTTGGCGAGCTTAAGGTACTACCCTTAGACAAGGATCAGGAAGCTATCGTGAGGGTGAAGTGGCTCCATAAGAGATTTGATCTAGGAGAAGGTCGTGGAAAACTCCTAGAGAAGAAAGTACGGGGAGGAGTCGTAGGGTTGATCTTTGATGGCAGAGGCAGGCCAATTCAGCTACCAGAAGCAGACACAGAGCGAAGGGATATGTTAGCTAAGTGGTATAAAGCCATAAACATGTACCCAGAGTACTTCGCTCAAAAGGTAGGAGCATAGAAAGGGCATCTAAGCGGGGGGAACCAGGATGATACTTAATAAGGTAGAGAAGAGGAGGTTCTTCGGAACAGATGGGATCAGGGGTAAAGCCTATAGCGAGCTTAACCCTGAACTAGCTTATAAATTAGGCATAGCGATAGCTTATGTGTGCTCATCTGAGAGGCTAGGGAAAAACTACATCTCAAACGTTAGGAGTTTCGTATTAGGAGGAGACACCAGGATATCCACCAACCCCTTGATGACCGCCTTAGCCTCAGGATTAACCCTATTAGGTGGGAAAGTTAGCTTGGTAGGAATAGCTCCCACACCTGCTATAAGCCTCTTAGCTGATCACCTATCTGAGACCTCTGAAAACGGCGAGGTATGGTGGTCAATAGTAGTAAGCGCATCCCATAACCCCCCCGACTATAACGGGATAAAGTTAATAACGAGAGACGGGATTAAATCCCCTGAGCCTCTAGAATCTGAGATAGAGGACTACCTCATCTCAATACTACGCAGATCTACAGATGAGATAATACTAAGGGATAACATAATTCCTTCTAGGGGCGAGATTAACTTCCTAGAGGGCTGGGAAGATATATACATAGATAAACTTAGGAACTCTCAGCTCTTAAGAGATCTAAGGGGAAATACTGAAGTTACCTTAGATTTAGCCTTCGGAGCAACCTATAAACTAGCACCTAAGGTCTTTCAAAGTTTTGGTTACCAACTGAAACTCTTAAACGCTGAACCTAACGGTAGTAGGATAAACCTCGGCTGTGGCTCAACTAATCCTCAACATCTAGCTAACAGAGCAAATGATATCGGTTTCGCTTTTGACGGAGACGGAGATAGGGTAGTAGCTTCCCTCAAGGGCAAGATCCTAGACGGAGATGATATCATCTATCTGATCGCAAGATACATGCTGAGAAAAGGCTTAATTTCTGAAGGGTCAGAGATAGTAGTTACTACGATGACGAATATGGGGATAGAGAGAGCCTTAAAGAGGTTAGGATTCCTGGTCTACAGGGTAAAGGTAGGGGATAAATACGTACAGGAGAGGCTATTTAACTCCCCCAACGCCTTCATAGGAGGAGAACAATCAGGACACATAATTATCAAAGGATTAACTAAGACAGGTGATGGGATAGCGACCGCTCTAGCGTTAATGAGGGTTCTAGAGGATGTGGACGTAAATGAAGCGCTTAGCTGGTTAAGAGAGATTAAGAGATATCCCCAAGAGCTGATAAACATCCCGTTAAAGAGAATGGGAGCCTGGAACGAGGAGAGGAACAAACCTAGAATAGATTCTTTAAGAGAGGATTTAGGCGACAGGGGGAGGATCATTGTCAGGCCCTCTGGAACTGAACCGGTTTTGAGGGTGATGATAGAGGCGGAAACCAGGGAACTGTTAGACACCTATAAGGATAAGCTTCTAAAAACTATTGAGGTTTAGTGGAGAAGTGTATGGAGCTTGAGCTTAAAGCTAAAAATTTGAAGGATAACAGGGTTTATAAGATCAAGGCTAGCTTTGAAGCTCTCAAGGAACCTTTACCTGCTCACGTAAGCGTAACCCCGAATGACGAGACTGCTAACTACCTCAAGGAGAAACTTATTCAGTCCCTAACTCACCCAATACCAGACCTGAAAATAGATAGAGATGAAGCTGAGATAATTCGCACCCCTCTCTATAAAGTGAAGGCTAACTTAGAGGATATATTAATAGCTATATCCACTGTACTAGAGCTAAACTTAAACGGAGATAGTGAGGAGTGGCTAGTTTTACCAAAGGTTAAGTTACCATTTCTGATAGCCTTTGACTTTGACGGGATATTGGTGGACGGTAACTACGAGCTGTTTAAATTAGGAAGCGAGGTCTTAGAAAAGCTCTTCAGAGCTAGGGTTCCCCAAAGCGCCTATAACACGTTCTGGAAACTTAGATCACAAGCCCCTAACCTTAAGAAGATCTTTCAACTCCTAGTCAGGTTAAGTGATAGAAAGGATATAGCCACAG
>JALUEN010000019.1 GCA_027052755.1 bacterium
AGCTAGGGAATTTGAGGATCTCAGGTTTCTATTATTAGTTCACCCTAACCCTAACGTTAGGGAAGCCGTTAAAGATATCTTCGGAGCTGAGCCTCCCTCTGAGTTAGGTAATTTAACTCTAGCTCTGCCTGTGGATTATCTATCCATGTTATGGCTGATATCTAAAGCTCACTTGATCATAACTGATTCAGGGGGGATTCAAGAGGAGGCGCCATCTTTTGCTACGCCTGTTCTGGTTGTCCGCGACCACACCGAGAGACCAGAAGGCATTAAAAGTGGTTTTCTATACATAGCTGGCAGAACTTACCATAAGATAATTGATATCTCTAGGGAGATACTAAATGATCCTGGAGTTCACAAGAGGTTATCAGAGAGCCCTAATCCCTATGGAGACGGTAAGGCTTCCCAGAGGATAGTGGATATACTTCTGAGGAGCTTAATAGAGAGTACTTCCCTTGTTCATTAGGAGATTTTTTCAATTGGTTTATTAGCCGGCAATTTGCTGGGGTTAATTGAATCACTGTAAACCACGACCTTATTTAATGGGTCCCGCTTAGCTATGTACATAGCTTTATCAGCCTTCTCTATGAGCTCCCTAGCTACCAGGTTATAATCAGGGAGGTTCTTAGGATCAAGATCCTCTTTTGGATGGATCCAGGATATACCCCAGCTGGTGGAGATGGATACATCTAAGTCATCTATCTTGAGCTCCTTGATACCTCTCATTAACCTCTTACAGCAGAGAACTCCTCCCTGGGGATCGGTGTGAGGAAGTATGATCAGGAACTCATCTCCACCGTATCTAGCGAACACATCTATCCCTTTTCTCGTGTTATTTATAACGTAGTTAGCTACCTCTCTAAGTACCTGATCCCCTAGTACGTGGCCATAGGTATCATTGATTTGCTTGAAGTTATCTATGTCCATAAGCGCAACTGTTAGCGGATATTTGTATCTAAAGGACCGCTTTACTTCATCTATGAGCTTATCAAATAGGAATCTCCTGTTGTAAGCGTTCGTCAAGGGATCTATCATGGAGAACTTGTAGAGGTCAGTTATCAGTAGATAAGTTGCTGCTATCTGTTTAAACAGGAAGGTACAACCTGTAGGGTACTGGGGAATCTCCTTGATCAGTAAAAGCCCTAAGAACCGCTTCCCTATATCTAGCTTGATCCCAAATCTATATTGAGATAGATCTACTCCTAGCTCTCTGAACCTGAGCTTCTCATGAAATAGATCCCTTAGCGCTTCTGTTATAGTGAACTTAAATGGTAGTGATGCTAAGAGCTGAATATCAACTGATGATAGATTTAGCTCTGAGGGTACTCCATCAAGGGTCAATACTCTTTTTATAGGGTCAAAGAGAACCAATATGTAGTTTTCGTCTCTTACTAAGAATTGGAGTATCTTAGGTAAGAGGTGGTCAACCCTCTGAAAGTTGTTGTAGGTACATAAGCTTGACAGCAGTATGGTTGATAACTCTAGGCTGTCTGTAGCTAATTCCTCCCTAATTATACCGTCCGAGATGAACCTGGAGGAGATGTAAAACTTATCCTTCTCTAGAATTCTCAAGAACAACCTCATAATTTTAAGAGTTGATCTGATGGTTGGTAACC
>JALUEN010000020.1:0-5860 GCA_027052755.1 bacterium
GCTCAAGGTGTCTCACAGCTTAACTACAAGATCCTGAGAAACTCCCCCTTCCCACCTTTTATAGCCGTTGATCAGGAGGGTGGGACGGTCTTCAGGATAGATTTCCCCAGCTACCCAGCTCCGCCATCACAGATGGCTGTTGGAAACATCCAGGATATGTACGCCGCTAAGATAACCGCTAACATAAACGGCAGGTTATTGAGATCTCTAGGATTTAACATGGTCTTCGCACCCGTTCTAGATGTGAACACAAACCCTTATAACCCGATAATAAACACTAGAGCTTTCGGCGATAACCCACTTAAGGTAGCGCTCTACGGAAAATATGCTATACTAGGATATAGGGAGGCTGGGATAATACCTGTAGGTAAACACTTCCCAGGTCATGGATCCACCTCAACCGATAGTCATCTAACCCTACCAGTAGTAGATAAATCATTTGACAAGCTGTGGAAAGAGGATATATTTCCTTTCAAGGAGGCAATAGAGAAGGCTAACCTAAGCGCTGTGATGAGCGCACATGTGCTTTACCCATCTGTGGATAAGGACTACCCAGCTACAATGTCTAAGAGAATCCTAACAGATATACTTAGGGAGAGGCTTAACTTTAAGAAGGTTGTGTTCACTGATGCCCTTAATATGAAAGCTTTGAAGGACTTTGACTTTGAGGAGGTTTTAATAACATCGCTTAACGCTGGTTCTGATCAACTGTTAGTTCTCAGCGATGATAGCTCAATAAAGGAAGAAGCGGTGAAGATAATCCTAAAGGCAGTGAAGCGAGGGTTTATATCCGAAGACCGGATAAACGAAGCTGTTTTCAGGATCATAGAGCTTAAGAGGAAGAACTTCCTCAACCTCCCTGAGATAGACTTAGAGGATGAGTCGCTTCAGGAAAGCGTTAACTTCCTCAGGTATATAATTGAACACACGATAAAGATACACCCTGAGGGTAAAGTGAGCTTCTCACCGGATACAGTTCTTATCCTCCTCACGAGGGCTCAAGAGGATTATAAGATTCACGAGCCTCTACTTAACTGGCTTTTTAAATCAAATTGGTCTCAGAACGTTAAGGTTGTGATAGCCCCCTCCTGGGGAGAGAGGGAACCATCCCCGTTTAGCGAGAAGCTGATAAAAGAGCTAGCCAATCAGAGAGCACTTGTAGCTTACTATCTCAGGCACAGATTAGATGGGGAGATATTAGAGGGCTTCCAGAACCTTATAAAAGCTCTAAAGGAGTATATCTTCCTAGATTTCGCCAACCCATATATAGAGGCTGACCTACCAAAACCGCCACTTCTAAAAGTCTTCTCATATGGATATAACAGGCTCTCCCAAGAGGTAGCTTTAGAGAAGTTAGAGGGTGTTTTAAGATGAGTACAGAGAAGAATCAGGAAGGACGAGAGAGAGCACATCTTAAAGATCACATCTTAATCAGTGTAAAGGGTAGGCGCTACGTAAAAGCCCCTTCAGGGAAGTTTAACTACGGCAAACACTCTCCAATAGATCTTAGTGAATTTCAGGAAGGCACTTTAGGGGTTAACCGAAAACCCTATTACATCTTCCAACCACTTCTAGAGGATATCATAGTAAACGGTTTCAAGAGAGCTTCTCAGATAATATATCCTAAGGACTCCTTTTACGCCTCACTTAGGATAGGTGTAGGCCCTGGTAAAAGAGTTCTAGAAGTGGGAACCGGTAGCGGAGCGGTAACAGCTGTCCTATCCTATCTTGTCGGCGAGAACGGTTTAGTGGTAACCTGTGATCGTAGAGAGGATATGCTTAAACTCGCTGAGAGGAACCTCAGGAAGTTTAAATTCCCTGATAACGTTCAATTCATAAAAGCGGACCTCTCAGAGGATAGGTTAGATTTCCCGGATGAGTACTTTAACGCAGCGTTCGTTGACGTGAAGTTCCCTACAGAGATCTTATCAGAGGTTTACAGGCTCCTGATACCCTCAGGCGGAGTAGCTTTCCTCCTCCCAACAGTTAACCAAGTCTCAGAATTACTCAGGACCTTAATCGGAGATGATGACCGGTGGAACCCGGAGGGGGATAGCGGTATAGCTTCAGGTGATAGGTGGGGCGACATTGAGGTCATAGAGATTTTACACCGTAAATACAAGCCCGTACCTGATAGGCTGAGACCTGATGATTACATGATAGCTCATACCGGATATCTGGTGTTCGCTAGGAAGCTGAAAGAGAGAGGATAGGATATACACTTTAGCGGTACCTCAGTTTCACTAGATCCTTCAATTTAGCTATCCCCGGCTCTAGCTCACCTACAAGCTTAATAGCGTTAGCTAAGGCCGATACGGTAGCTAGATCTCCCTGGACCCCACCAAGGGCTACCCATCTGTAGCTAGGCTTCCCGTTTATCAGTATCTCGTCTTTATCCTCTACGTCAGATGCTACTAACTTTAGGCTTATCCTCGTAACTCCATTGTGTTTACCGTGAGCTTCCCCGATAAGACCAACTACTTCATCGCCGTAGTATATAGGGCTCTGTTGAGAGGAGACCTCATCCAGGCTCCACTCCAAGGCTTCCGCTAGAGCTAAAACAGACTCCTCATATCCCACATGTCCCGTCAACCAACCCTCCTCTACCCCCCTCATGAACTCAGAGCGAGATAAACCTAGTCCATACTTTCTCTTAAAGGATCTCCTCCTATTGTACGCGTTAATCCACCTGTTTATTGATACTGACTCAAGATATGATGTAGGGTAAGTTAACAGGACAGGTAAAGCGTCAAAGATGAAACCTGGATTAACACCTGCTTGTAGAATAACTAGCCCAAGTTTTTTAGCCCTCTCATCCAACTCCTTAGCCATCTCCCTGTACCTATACCATGGATATATCATGGTCTCAGCAGAGGTTATGACATGGGTACCAGCTTCAAGGAAGGTAACGAACTGCTCAAAGAAGGTATCCAGAAAGGTACCGGATACGTGTACGGTAACATCTGCACCAATAGCCTTAAGGTCCTCCTTAGTTAAATCCCTAGCGTTAATTACCTCTAGATCAGGGTAGATCTCATCATCATGTCCAGACAGAATATCAGAGATCTTTCTTCCAACTTTTCTCTCATCTATATCCAAAACACCAGCTACTTCCACACCTCTTTGAATTAGTTCCCTAAAGAGAAGCTTACCTATATCTCCGAAACCACAGATAATGACCTTCATCCCCTATCCCCTCCTAGCCACTGAGATCTAGTTTCCAAATATATTCATTGAGAGGTAGAGATCACCTCTTCATAAGCATTTCTCCTGCTTAAAGGGGGCCCTTAAGCCTGCCTTTGTAAAATTCTAACAAAAAATTTGCAAAGCTTTTTCGTAATTCTTTACAATTTTTACCTCTTAGATATTGAATATCTCCTCAGTTTCTGGAAGAAATAATAATAGGAAGGGGTAAAAGGTTAAGGTTGGAGGTGAGGTATGATGTTAGTTAACTGGAACTCCTTCGGGTTTGGAATTGGTATCGGAGGCGTCTCCTTCGGTGTCGGCGCCTCCTTCGGTATAGGCGTCGCATCCACATCTATCGCATCTTCTATCGGACTCTCCATCACTGACCAACTCCAAATAGGTCTCCAGTTCGGCTCACTCTCTACATTTGACATCAGAGCTATAACAACCCTCATCTCTTCCCTGGGACTCAATAACCTATCACCACTCGCATCCTCCGGACTCGGATTACCACTCCTAGGCGCATCTACCCCGCTCAACGCTCTCAACATTAACATAAACATCGGTAACGTTAACCCTCTTGGCAGGCTAGGATCTCTAGCACCTCTCGGCTTCAGCCCAACCATGGGTTTAGCCTCTCCAGCTTTCCCTGGTGCACTAGGCATGCCACTCGGACCCTTTGGCGCTGGCTTCAGACCTTTTAGCGGCTCTATGCTGAACCCTGAGGCTATCATGATCATCCTTCTCCTATTAGCTCTCCTACTAGCTCAGTCAAGAGGTGCCCAGAACTTTAATCTCTTGCCTAATGTGGCCCCAGGAGGGATAGCACCTACCCCTAGACCGATTATCAATAACATCAACATTAACGTATTCAACGGGCCAGCTAACCTCAGCAACATAACAAACATAAACATTAACATTTTCAGGAGGATGCCCATAAGAGGTAGGAGGAAGGTAATAAGGCTCCTCAGGAGACTGCTCAGAGAGCTTCAGAGGCAGAACAGAAGAGCAGAGGTCGTCAGGATAAGGGTAATATTAGCTCAGCTAACCAGAACGGTAGTGATTTAATGTCTTAATTCCCAGCTCTAGGTTTACTTTAGGCTTAGTACTTAGCCTCAGACTAGCGATAGGCTAATTATCGTAGATAGTGTAACTACAGTTTCTCCAAGTTAGGGTGTCTCCAAGTTAGGGCGAAAGATGTTACTTCATCTATCTCTTTAGCATAGTTACCGCTATCTGATAATCAGGGGTAATTGATAGGACAACAGCTTTGTATCCATATCTCTCAATTACTTTCTGAAATTTTCTAATAGCCTCCAGATCCTCTAAGGTCTTAACTCCTAGCTTAGCTAACTTTGTCATCTCGTTTAAATAAAAGGTTAGCATCAGACCAGGCAGTATGTTCTCATCCATTAACACGTTATAAAGGGCCTCAGATGGATATGTATCCTGATAAATAGCACCTGAGTCCCCTAGATCAACCATATTTCCTATGTAAGCGAACACGTTTATCACCTTGTAACCGGTGTTATCCTCAAGGATCAGGTGTCCCAGATTAGCGACCGTATAACAGCTTAGAGGAGTTCCATCCAATAGATCAAGGAACTTTGGGTTCAGGGTTCCACAGCTCTCCTCAGCTAGAGGTAGGATAGAGTTATTATTAAGATAACTTAGGAGGTAGTTCAGATCATTTTGTAGGTTACCACCATATGAGGGATCAATGGTTATCTTAAGTGTCAGGAAGTACTGTTCGCTGTTTGCAGTGGAGAAGGCAACGTGAAGTTGGGAGTTAGCTAGTAAATCGCCTAGGACATTCCTGATCTTCTGCTCACTTAAGAGGCTGGAGATCTGTGGAGAGGAACTAAGTTCTCTCACGTAGTCAGGGTTCAGCTTTAACTTAAGGCTAGCGACAGGTGGGAAAAGGTATTTATCAACCGAGACGTTATTAATGTAGTCAAGGATAGTCTTTGAGAACTTCAGGTTATGGTTGAAGGTAAACAACAGGGCATTAGGTAGTGATTTTCCGATAACCCAAAAAGCTATCCGATCAGGTACCTCAAGCCCTAGGAAGTTCTCAGGGAAGAGTATTGCATTTTTATCAGCTTTAACTTGCACAGAGGAGAAGCTCCTGAATATCGCCCCGCGAACTTCTAGGTCTCCGAGAGCAGGCAACCTCCACCTAGCCATCTTGGAGTTAGGTTGAACGTTAGACTTATAAGAGTTTATCACATCCACCATAGATTTCTCTGTAGGTGAGAAGAACATAACCCTACCCCTGACCCACACGTAGAACTCACCGTAGTCCTGAGCGCTTACCAGGAAGTACCTCTCCCCTTCATACTCAGAGGTACTGATCAGATCAAAATCTGGATTTTTCTTGAGAGCGTCCTCAAATAAGGAGCTGGATATAGGCAAGTTAAAGGGTGTTCTTATCGCTACGTAGGCTACGCTCTGATCTGGATCCTGCAAGGCTTTGCTGTAGTTCACGAAGCCAAAGCCCTCTATCTGACCAACCTGTTTTAACTTCTCAATCTCCTTAAAAAGTGTGATCTCCTCCGTAGTCGTAAACTTACGAGTTACAGTTTTTTCCTCTCCTCCTAGCTCGGATAGAAGCTCTAACAGCTCATTTCGTCCGTTTTCCAAGGGAAAGTCAAGTAAGAATACATCTTGGGAG
>JALUEN010000020.1:5870-6715 GCA_027052755.1 bacterium
AATAGTCCTAAAATATAAGAAAACAGCTAAAGCGCATATTCCTATAAGGATAAATAGGAAAATAAGTATTATCAGTATCCACTGTATAAATCCCTTCCTGTCCTGCGACCTCTCCAATAGCTTAAACATAGCTACCACCTTACATCTATTTTTTGCTATTTCTCAATTTGATTTTACCTTTAAAACTTTCAACAGGGTTATGAGGATTCCTCTAGCAAATCCAGCAAAAAAGGTACCGCTTCAATCCCCGACCTTATATATCTTCAAGTCTAAGTTTGCATACTTAGAGGTATCACTTGTCAGCTTGAATAGAACGTTCTTAGGTCCAACCTCAGCTATCCCCTGAACTTTCCAATCAGGTAAACTCATGATCAGGTGCATCCACTTAACGGCTCCGGTCATCTGATCGGGGACTAGATTTCTCAGGCGTTCTAGATCTGATATCACATCCAGGTAGGTAGGAGAGTATATTGGTAGCGATGGATTCCTGAAGTTTAAGCTCTTCACATACTCAAGTAACTCGTCCTTAGCAGGCTTCATCAATGGGGAGTGAAAAGCTCCACTAACCTTAAGCCTTATAGATCTATAGCCGTTTTCTCTAAGCTTCTCAGATAGCTTAGGGAAGATCTCCTCCTTAGCAGAGATTATCAACTGGTAGGGGCTATTGTAGTTAGATATTACAGCATCTCCTTTAAACTCCTCAAGTAGTTTTCCAAGCTCTGCCTCGTTAATCGGTGTCCTCTTAGAGATAACCGCTATCATTCCTCCTCGCTGCTTCTGAGAGGTAGAGTCCATAACTTCCGCTCTCTTACCAACCAACTTCAAGCCCTCCTCTAAGGATAAGG
>JALUEN010000020.1:6725-19877 GCA_027052755.1 bacterium
AGTGCGGTAACCTCTCCTAAGCTATGACCGGAGAAACCAACTAACCCTATCTCACCCAGGTTCTCCCTATCAGCTTCCGCCCTCATAGCTTCATAGGTAACAATCTCGGTAACCACGAGAGCAGGCTGAGAGTTCAAGGTCCTGTTAAGCTCCTCCTCTGGGCCCTCAAAACATATCTTCCTCAGGTTAATCTTAAGGAGGTCTTCAGCCATTTCGTATATCTCCCTAACGAAGCCGTAGCTATCGTAAATGGTCTTTCCCATACCTACGTATTGGCTAGCCTGTCCTGGGAAAGCGATAACCCACTTCTCAGGTTTATCCCTCAGGAGCTCCTGAACCTGATCCTTTAAAGCTGCCATATCACACCCCCCCAGGTGAAACCTGCTCCGAAAGCCATCATAAGCACCTTATCACCAGGCTTAGCTAACCCCTTATCAAGCACCTCGTAGAAGGCAATTGGAATAGAAGCTGATGAGGTATTACCGTACTCCTGGATGTTAACGTAAGCTTTCTCCTTAGGGATCCCGAACCTCCTTATAGCTGCGTCAATTATCCTCAGATTTGCCTGGTGAAATATGAAAACCGATATATCTTCTATCTTCAGCCCAGCTTTCCCTAATAACCTCTCCAGTGAAGCTTCAATAGTAGTAACAGCTAACCTGAAAACCTCCCTACCCCTCATCTGTAGGTAGTGTAGGTCATTCTTAACTGTATCCTCGGAAGCAGGAAGTTTAGCTCCTCCAGCTGGAAGGGTTATCAGCTCCGCATAATTCCCATCCGAGCCTATATCAAAGGCGATTGGTCCTAATTGAGTGTTCTCCTCATCTGCTTCCAGGAGAAAAGCACCTGCTCCATCACCGAAGAGGATACAAGTGCTCCTATCCTTCCAGTTAGTAACCCTACTCAAGGTATCCGCTCCTATAACCAGGGCTTTCCTTATCATCCCGCTCTTTAGGTAGCCAGTAGCTACGGATAAGGCGTATATGAAGCTAGAACAACCAGCCTCTAAATCAAAAGCGAAGGCGTTATTAGCTCCTATCTTAGCTTGAGTTATACAAGCAGTTGCCGGAAACATATAGTCAGGTGTAGCCGTTCCAACTAAGACTAGATCTATATTAGCAGGGTCCTCTCCTACTCGCTTAAGAGCGTTCTCAGCTGCCCAAGCGGCTAGATCCGAGGTAGAGACGTTCGGGTCATCCACTATATGCCTCCTCTTGATACCAGTACGTTCAGTGATCCACTCATCTGAGGTATCCACCATTTTCTCTAAGTCCTCATTCGTCAAGATCTTGTCTGGAACATACATTCCCACAGACTTAAGCTTTATACCCACTGGTTTGAGGTTAGAGCTGGTAACAGGAAAGGTAGGCATTGCTCTTTCCCCCTTCCCCTGGGCCTTTTTAGAAGGCTTTCTATAAGCTCAAGATGAAAACCTTCATTAGTTAAAGTTACAACTTTCCACACTCAAGTTAATGGAGGTGAACTCTGTGGAGAGGTTATCAAAGATCTCCAGGCTGAACTTCTTCACAAGGAGGACAACACTTCAAGAGCTACTGATAAGTGATTTCCCAAGCTTCAGGATATTGACAAAGTTAATAACAGACCGATCCCTAGTTGATTTAATCAGATACTTCATCCTAGCTTCCAGCTATACTTTAGATCTAAAAGAGCTTAAAGCCCTTGAGGAATTTCCCTCAGAGAGCTTGAATGGGCTAAAGTTAAACGTAATATCTAAAGCCTCACGATGGAATCCTCTTCTAGGCTTCTGTCCCCTGTTGAAGACAGGAGAAGAGAAGCTGGTCATATTATCGCCATGGGTAGAGGACTTATCTGAGGATGAGCTCAAGCTCTTAGTTCTAGCCTCAGACTTTCACTTTCAACATAGCTTAGAGCTCTATCACCTGTTGAAGTTCACGTTATCATATTTACCTCCTCAGATGCTAATGAGGTTAGGGAAACTACTTGATAAGGACGTGAAGTTACCAGATCCCAGGGAATTAGGTAGTCTCAAGTTACAGCTCTGGTGGTTTAGCTATAAGCTGATAAGGGCTTCCCTGAAGTACGCCTTATATGTCTTAGCGGTTCTTCAGGGTTTTAAAGAGGAGGGGTTAAAGAATTTAGAAGTTCTAATCAAGGAGGTTCTCAGGAAGTTAGGAGGTATCCAAAACTCTAATCTATCCCCAGCTTTATCTAAAGAGGATCTCAAGGAACCATCTCCTATAGCTATAGAGGTAGCCTTTCCATTTCAGTTTACTATGATCTCTCAACTAGAGCTTGAGCTACTTGAGTTCATAAATGATACTCTTCCTAAAATGCTATCTGGTAAGCTCATCACCTTAGACGAAGAGGCTAAGGTAATAGAGGCTATGAGGAAACAAGCTAAGCCTTATCCTAGGAGTGTTCCCACTAGTTCACCTAACCTCAAAGGCGTTCCCAAGGTGCCCTTAGCTGAGAAACCACCTGTTAGACCTGTTCCTCCAGGAGCTATCCCTCAGGGGAGAGTGCCTCAGGGGGCATCTAGAGGAGTTCAACAGGGAGGTCATACTAGTTCCCTAGGAGGTAAGAAACCTCCAAAATTCTGCCCTAGGTGTGGAGCTAAGGTGATGGAAGGAGCGGTATTTTGTTTTAACTGCGGTTTAGATCTAAGACCCTATTACTCCTAGAGAGGTGATAATAGAAAAGGGGAGGGTTTCCCCTCCCCTTTTTAAGTTATATCACATCTGAGCGCTCTGGGTACTATCTCTTCCTATCACCCCTTCTCTTCAAGGTGGCGATCTTCTCAGCGCTGTCCCTTAGGAATTTCTTCAGCTTCTTCTCAAACTGAGGATCGTAGTTTTCATCCCTCATCTTCCTAGACTTTGATTTGTTCCCTTTCTCCTGTCCGCGAGCCATTCACTACACACCCCTTTAGCTCCTTTTAAGTTGTATCCCCGTGTATTTAATAGGTGTCACCCTAACCCATGTCCCCTTAATTTTCTGTTATCTTCTACCAAGCCCCTGTTTTTTCCTCCTATTTATCCCTTGATATTAGTAGTGTACTATCTCTGCTCCCTGAAAAAATCGCTCAGTCCCCTAGAAAGTATATCCACAGCTTCATAAGAGTGCTTTAACCTCTTCCATGTTAATTGATCCCTTCTAGAGCGTTTTCTCCTAGTTCTGCGTCCCTGACCTCCAGCTTTTCCCGCTGAGAAAACACTCTCTATGAATTTAGAGCTGAGCCTCTCATCTACTAATCTAACCTCAAGTTTAAGACCTTTTTCCTTGAGGAGGTTCTCCAAGCTCTCCTTAAAGTTAAGCACCTCCCTTGAGACTCTGCTAAGCTCTCCATTTAAGGTAACTGGGAATCCTAGGAAGATCAGTTCCACCCCTCGCTCCTCACAGATCTTAACTATCTCATCTAACGCTTCACTTGATAGGACTGGAGCTAGAGGGACGATAACCTTATCTCTATCATCGTAGAAAGCGATACCAACAAACTTCTCTCCCCAATCAATCCCTATAGCTCTCATGAGGAGAACTCATCCCTAGAGGTCTCAGAGCTCCTTTGTGA
The DNA here is from genome assembly GCA_027052755.1 of bacterium. GTDB lineage: Bacteria > DRYD01 > DRYD01 > DRYD01 > JALUEN01 > JALUEN01. The sequence goes on from JALUEN010000020.1 coordinate 10,276, forward strand.
ACTTAACCCTTAGATTAGGGAGCCTCACCTTGAACGTGGTCCCCTTCCCTAAATCACTGACGACTTGAATCTCCCCATCATGACCATCCACTATCTGCTTCACGATGAAGAGTCCAAGACCTACTCCATAAGTCTTCCTGTTAGGCCTGTTATCCCCCTTAAAGAAAGGATGAAATATCCTGTCAATATACATTTCAGGGATACCAATTCCCTCATCAGTAACCTCAATAATCAGGTCATCTCCGTGAGAGTAAGCCTTAAAGGTGATCTCAGCTCCTTCATTTGAGAACTTTATAGCGTTATCTAAGAGCTCACTAACTAGGTAATTTATCCTCGCTGGATCTCCCAGAAGCTCTGCCTCCTTAAGCAGATTAATCTCATAGGATAACCTCATCTTAAACTTCCTAGCCCTACCTGAATACCTCATAACTAGTCTCTCTAAAAGTGGTTTTATAGGGAACCAGTATTTCTTTATCTGAAATCGTCCTCTCTCTAGTCTAGCCACCTCTAGCAGTTCATGGATTAAACCCTCTAGGTCAACAGTCTTCTCCAGCATCACCTTCAGGTGCTCTTCCAGTTCCTCCCTGGAGATGTTAGAGGTAACTGGGTTAAGGAGGTACTCAAGTATTCCCTTTAAGATAGTGAGAGGTGTTCTAAGCTCATGAGAGAGGTTATTAATAATGTTCTGTCTAAAGCTATCTATTGTCAAGAGAGCGTCATTGCTGAGGATGAGGAGAAAGGTGGATCCCCTCTTAGGGTACATAACTATCCAGGAGAGCTCCTTGGGTTCCTCTGATGCAGGAACCTTAACCTTAGTAGTGATCCTAGATCTAGCTTTCCCCTCTCTGAGCTTAGCGTTCAGGAGTTTAAGTATCGGCTCCTCAGCGTCAAAGTATTCCTGAATTTGCTTGTTATCTGGTGGTTCCTGAAAACCCATCTCAACTAAGAGCTCCCTCATATACCTGCTAGAGTAGAGGACCTTTCCCTGTAAGTCAACTATTAAAAAAGGCTCCTGTAACTCCCTTAGAAAATCTATGAGATCCTCAAAAGTATTAAACCCTCCTAGTTCCTCGTTTAGTAATGCTCTGAGCGGAAAGTCCTCAGCTTTCTCTATATCAACCAAATCCACCATCTCCTTTTGGAGATACACCTCCTAAGAACTAGAACTCAAGCACCTCTAAGGAGATATTGTGGTTAGTATATATACATATATCAGCTGCTATTCTCATAGCCTCCTTAGCTATATCTACAGCCTTCATATCAGTGAACTCATAAAGCGCCCTCGCCGCAGCCACAGCATACGGTCCACCAGAACCTATGGCAGCTATTCCATCATCCGGCTCTAGTACATCTCCATTACCGGAGAGTATCAATGTGTGATTTTTATCCGCAACCAATAGCATAGCCTCTAAGCGCCTTAGAACCTTATCCGTCCTCCATTCCCTAGCTAGTTCTACCGAAGCTCTCAGGAGGTTTCCGTTGTACTCCTCTAGTTTTTTCTCCAACCTCTCAAATAGCGCTAACCCATCAGCAGCTGCTCCAGCGAAACCACATAGTACCTGTCCTTTATACATCCTCCTAAGCTTCTTAGCGGAGGATTTGACCACGTAGCTTTCAAAGGTTACCTGACCATCTGCCGCCATAACCACCTGGTTATCGCGGCGTACACTTAGTACTGTAGTCATCAGAGTACCTCCTTTCTTATACTTTTCAACGGCAAGGACTTAAAATCTTGCTAGAGGAAAACCTTATCTAGCCAAAATCACTTAACTTAAATCACTAAAAAGCTTCCTGTACCTCATCCTTACCAGGAGGTAACTGATGAAAGCGCTTAATATAGCTAAGATCATGCTAACTGATGCTCCATAGCCAAAGCTTAAATCGCTGAAAGCTTTCTGGTAGGCATAGACTGACAAAGTTAAGGTAGAATTTCCCGGCCCTCCTCCGGTCATTACATATACCTCACCGAATACCTTAAGGGCTGAAAGTGAGGATAGGAGCGTGCACATTAAAGCTGTAGGCCATATCATCGGTAGAGTAAACTTAAACAGTATTGTTAGAGGACCAGCACCATCTAGTACAGCAGCCTCAAAGATCTCCTTTGGTATAGCAGTTATAGAGGAGTAATATATTATAGCGTAGTATCCCAGTCCCCTCCAAAAGGTAACGAACATAACTGAGTAGAGAGCTATATAGGGGTTGCTAAGCCAACCTATGGGGTTCAAGCCTAAGCCACTGAGCAGTTTATTCACTAGCCCATAATCAGATAGCATTAGTTTGAAAGCGGTAGATGAGACAACGACAGAGGTTATCACAGGTATGTATAGGAGCGTTAGTGAGAACCTGCTTAGGCTGGTATTTAGGGAAGCCACAGTGGATGCCAGAGCCAGAGCGCTTAGCTGTAGTAGAGGCACGACCATGAGGTACTTCAAGGTATTCTTCAAAGCTGTCCAGAAATCCGGATCCTTGAAGAGCTGCAGGTAATTACCTACCCCCACAAACTTAACCTGAGCTAAGTTGAGCTGAAATAGAGATAAAGCTAAGTTCAATAGCCCAGGCAGAAAAGAGGTCCAGAACCATAGTATTAAAAAGGGCAGAAGTAAATATAGATAACGCCTCCCCTGATACTTCATAGTTAAAAAGACAGCTTGATAAGCTTACCTCTTAGACCACTGCTTACCTCTCCTAGCCTTGTGCTTGTAGTAGTGCTTCCTCTCAACCATTCTGGGATCTCTGGTGAGGAGCCCCTGTTTCTTCAGCGGTTTCCTCCACTCAGGGTTAAACTGCTCCAAGCACCTAGCTATGCCTAGTTTTATAGCATCTACCTGTCCAGTGATACCTCCACCCCTTACCTTAGCTTTGACGTCAAACTTATCAACCATACCGATTACCTCTAGGGGTTGAAGGATGCTCTTTATCCAGAGCGGTCGGTTGTTAACGTACTCCCTGAAATCACGACCATTTATGATTATCCTCCCGGTTCCAGGTCGCACCCAAACCCTAGCGACTGCTTCCTTTCTCCTACCGGTAGCGTACTTCACGTTAGCCTCAGCAACCACCGCTGACACCCCCAGTTCAATTTGTTTACCCTAAATCTATTTCTGGTCCTTAGGTCTCCTAGTACCGTAAAGCGATCTGCTCTGTCTCCTACCCTCAACACCTGCAGCATCGTAAACTCCTCGCACGATCTTATATCTTATACCAGGTAAGTCTTTCACACGTCCTCCTCTCACGAGAACCACTGAGTGTTCCTGTAGATTATGTCCGATACCAGGTATATAAGCGGTAACCTCCATACCATTTGAGAGCCTTACCCTGGCCACTTTCCTGAGAGCTGAGTTTGGTTTCTTAGGAGTTACAGTCTTCACCTGTACACAAACTCCTCGCTTCTGTGGAGATCCCTTCTTATCAAAGATCATCTTGTTCTTCAGTGAGTTGTAGTAGTAGTGAAGCGCTAAGGTCTTTATCCTCTCCTTCTTCGGCTTACGTCCGTACCTTACTAATTGGTTAAATGTAGGCATAAAATCCATCCCCCCTCACTTAAAGATTTCCCTTTTAGGTATCTTCTAGGAAATAATCCAACTTCCTCTCTCAAGAGGTATATATCCATCAAAATAGTAATTATCTCTTAAGTTAAAGTTTGAGGAGGTGAAGTAGATGGCGATAGCTTCAAAGGTGGAAAGTGTTGTTCTCCTAAGCGGGGCTAGGACACCAACTGGAAAATTCGGCGGTAGCCTATCTAACCTCCACCCAGCGGAGTTAGGTGGTGTAGCCCTCAAGGAGGCTATACAGAGAGCAGGTGTTCAACCAGAGGAGCTAGGTGAGATAGTCTTCGGAAATGTGGTATCAGCTGGACTAGGTCAGAACATAGCTAGACAGGTAGCTCACAAAGCTGGCGTACCTTTCAAGGTTCCATCTTTCACGGTTAACCAGGTATGCGCCTCATCTTCTAAAGCGGTAATCTCTGTTGCTCAGAGCTTAACCTTAGGAGTCTACTCAGTAGGCGCAGCAGGCGGAACAGAGAGCATGTCCAGAGCGCCATATCTCTTAACAGGAGCTAGGTGGGGTTACAGGCTGTGGAATAACGAGATAATAGACGCTCTAGTTCATGATGGGCTCTGGTGTGCCTTCAACGATAAGCACATGGGCACCTTAGCTGAGCTGATAGCTGAGGAGATGGATATATCCAGGGAAGAGAGGGATAGGTGGGCTATCATATCCCATCAAAGGGCTCATGAGGCTACGGAGAATGGTAAGTTCAAGTCAGAGATCGTTCCAATAGAGATAAAGGAGAAGAAATCTACTAAGATCCTAGATAGGGATGAAACGATAAGACCAGACACATCTATGGAGAAACTAGCTAAGCTACCGCCTGTGTTCAAGGAAGGAGGTAGGATCACAGCTGGTAATTCCCCTGGCCTCTGTGATGGAGCATCAGCGATGATACTAGCTAGGGAGGATTACGCAGAGAAAAAGGGTTTAAAACCAATAGCCAAGCTAGTAGCTTACTCCATATCAGCTAGAGAGCCAGAAATGTTCACCATCGCTCCATCAGATGCGATAAAATCCATATTAGAGGTTACCGGGACTAAGGTAAGCGACTGGGATCTCTTTGAGATAAACGAGGCGTTTGCAGTTGTGGCGATAGCTAATGCCAAGTTAGTAGGTATTCCAGAGGATAAGTTAAACGTGTGGGGCGGAGCTTTAGCACTTGGACACGCTATAGGTTCCTCAGGGACCAGGATCTCAATAACCCTGATAAATGCCTTAAGAGATAGGGGCTTGAAGAGAGGTATCTCAGCTATATGTCATGGGGGAGGTGGAGCGATCGCCTTAGCCTGGGAGCTAGTCTAAGGAGGAATCTCTGCAAAGTGATAGAATATTTTCCATAGAGGAAGGGGCCCGTAGCTCAACGGCAGAGCAGGCGGCTCATAACCGCCAGGTTCTAGGTTCGAATCCTAGCGGGCCCACATTTTTATTTTTCTCTTTTTTCTCTTTTTTTAGTTAGCCTCAAGTATAAAAAGAAAAAGACCCCTTCCGGGGTCCAGCTAGCCAGGTGGTTGAGATTTTTCAGGCTTTAGAGAGCTATATTACCGTTAGTCTCCACCTACCCTTTCTCCTCCTCCTAGCTATAACCTTCCTACCGCTCTTAGTCCTCATCCTGGCAAGGAACCCGTGCTTCCTCTTCCCCCTCTTCACGTGGGGCTGATAGGTCCTCTTCGGCATGATTTCCCCCTCCCATCCTAGAAAACTACCCTATAAAGAGAAATTTTTAAGACTAAGAGGAGAATCCTCCCAACTTAGACCTGTGTCTCCTGAGTAAGGGTAACCATCCCCACGGTCTTAACCTGGATCTTAGGAGCTATCTCGTTATAGGAGATAACATATACCTCAGGGAAGTTTCTCTCTATTAGCTTCCTAACAAACCTCCTAACCTGAGGGCTGGTGATTATCACAGGGTTCAAGCCTTTATCCGTTAACTTCTTTATCTGCTCAGCTACTGCTACTATTATCTGCTGACCTATCTGAGGATCTAAGGTTAGGAAGGATCCCATCTCTGTTCTCTGGATATTAGAGGCTATTAACTGCTCCAGCTGTGGATCCAGAGCAACAGCGTTTATCACGCCCTCTTGGTTAGCTAAGTCCCTACATATCACCCTAGCCAGCGCCTGTCTAACGAACTCGGTAAGTTCATCAGGGTCCTTAGTGTACTTAACGTTATCACCGATAGCCTCCAAGATGGTCACTAGGTCCTTAATAGGTACCCTCTCCCTCACCAAGTTCTGAAGTATCTTCTGAACCTCACCTATTGATACCACATCAGGTATCAGGTCCTTAACCACAGCTGGATGGCTTCGCTTGACCATGTCTATCAGAGCGCTTACCTCCTGCCTACCTAACAGCTCAGCAGCGTTGTTCCTGATAACCTCTGTCAGGTGAGTGGCTATAACTGACACCGCATCAAATAGCATACATCCTAACCTCTCTGCCTCAGCCTTATCCTGAGGTTCTATCCAGACAGCTGGCATACCGTAGGCTGGATCCACGGTTCTAGTTCCCCTCAACTGCTTCAGGACGTTCTCAGGTCCTATAGCCAGGAACTGATTTATCATGACCTCTCCCTCAGCTACCTTAACGTCCTTTATGTTTATCACGTAGGTATTAGGTTTCAGGTTCAGGTTATCCCTGAACTGGATACCAGGTACGATGATACCTATCTCCTTCGCTATGTGCTTTCTTATGGAGACTACCCTCTCCAGGAGCTTAGCACCTTGAGACGGATCAACTAGGGGAAGCAGTCCCTTCCCTAGCTCCACTGATAGAGGCTCTACCCTGAGATAAGCCATAACGTTCTCAGGCTTCTTAGCCTCTTCCTTCTTCTCTTCCTTCTTAGCCTCTTGTTGAACCTGTTGGACTTGAACTTCCTTCTCTTGGACCTTGCTAGCCAGGAACCAGAGCAGTGCTGCAAATCCAAACAGCGGGAGCTTAGGCAATCCCATACCGAGGAGGGATAACACTCCCAGGAAAGCAGCAGCTCCAGCTGCTATCTTAAGGGCTTTAGGTTGACCTGTCAGTTGCTGTATTACGTCAACACCCAGGTTAGACTCGGAAGCTGCCCTTGAAACTATTATACCCATCGCTGTTGAGATCAGGAACGAGGGGAGAGCGGTAACCAGTCCGTTACCAATGGTTAGTATCGTGTAGGTCTGTAGAGCGTCCATAGCGTTCATGTGGTGGTAGATGATACCCATGAGCAATCCACCAACGATGTTGATAACCAGGATGATGATGTTAGCTATAGTATCTCCCTTAACGAACTTACCAGCACCGTCCATAGCTCCGTAGAAGTCAGCTTCCCTCTGAATATCAGCTCTTCGTTTCCTAGCCTCATCAGGTGTGATCAGTCCAGCGTGCAGGTCAGCGTCAATAGCCATCTGTTTTCCTGGCATAGCGTCCAAGGTGAACCTAGCTGCTACCTGAGCGATACGCTCAGCACCTTGGGTGATGACGATAAACTGCACCACAATTAAGATCAGGAAGATAACGAAACCTATAACCAGGTTACCCTGAGCTACGAACTTAGCGAAGGTAGGGATAACCTTTCCAGCCCCGATAGGGTCCCCGGTAACTGGATCCTTTATATGTCCAGCTACTAACACCAACCTAGTAGCTGCAACGTTAAGTCCTAGCCTGTACAGGGTCTCAACTAGGATAATAGTTGGGAACACTGAGAAGTCCAAGGGACTTTTAACGTAGATCGCCATCAAGATGATCAGTATTGAGGCGATTATGTCAACTATTAGGAGTATATCCAGCACCCAAGAGGGCAGTGGAACTATCATCAGTGCCAATACAGATAGTACAGCAATGGGGATAAAGATATCTAATGATACCTTTGATCCTCCGCCTCCAGCACCAGGTAACACCTTTCTTCACCTCAATGCATTTGAGAGCTTCACTAAACCTTTAAGCTCCTAGGAGGAGTTCTATACCCTGAGTTAGATCGCCTCTTAAGTCTCTTCAGTTTCCTCTTCCTCTTAAGCTTGTAAACGAAGGCTAGTACCTCAGCTACTGCCTTGTAGAGGGACGGTGGTACGTAATCACCAGGCTCACAAGCTTGGTACAGGGCCTGAGCCAGGTCAACGTTTTCCACGATAGGAACGTCATTTTCCTCAGCTATCTCCTTTATCTTCTGAGCGAAGTACCTCTCACCCTTCGCTATCACCTTAGGAGCCGGCATCTCACCGTACTCGTACTTTAAAGCTACAGCTATATGAGTGGGATTAGTAACCACAGCAGTAGCATCAGCTACAGCATTTAGATTTCCTCCACCGCTAAATACCAGCTGCCTCCCCATCTCCCTCTGCTTAGCCTTAACGTGTGGATCTCCCTCTGTCTCCTTGTACTCGTCCTTCAACTCCTTAAGGGACATCCTCATATCCTTCATGAAGAACTTATACTGCATATAGTAGTCAAAGGCAGCGAGGGCTATGTAAGCCACTACTATCTGCCACAATAGTTTTATCCCCTGTTTTTTCAGAAACAGGAGAGCATCCCCAAAAGTCCATGAGGGGAAACTCTTAAGAGCCTCTATTGAGGAGGTGAATATCTTGTATGCAAAATAGGATGCTACGAAGAGCTTTAGTATGTTCTTCAATAGCTCTACGATAGATCTCTTAGAGAATATCTTTTTAAAACCTTGGATCGGATTTATCTTATTAAGTGATGGGTTCAAGGGGTACATGGTGAACAGAAATCCCACCTGAGCCACATTTCCTATGATAGCTAGTATGAAACCCACAACTAGGAAAGGCAATAAAACTTTTCCATAGGTCAGAAGTGCCGTCATCAGTAGTGAGAATACCTTGTTAGGGTCCGCTTTAGTGAACTCAGGTATCATACTCCAAACGTGCCTAGTGAAGTTATAAACCTCACGCCCCATAAATCTATTCATAGCGGTAAGCATACCAGCAGCTCCAATAAAGGTGATGACCATTACCACATCTTGGCTCTTTAAAACCTGACCTTTCTTTCTAGCCTCTTGTAACTTGTGTTCGGTAGGCTCTTCAGTCTTCTCGCTGTCATCAGACATGCTATCTCACCTCCCCCGAGACATGTGATCCCAGGAGTCCCAATCAGAAATTATAACTATCTAATCTATATATTTCAAGTTTTTTACAAAAAATTAACATCTTCAATCAAAAGTCTCCGATCCTCTACTTAACTCTTTTGATCAGAGTTCTCAAGGCGAGGTAGATAGACCTAATAGTGTAGGATATCAGTGATGGAAGAGCATTTAAGTTAACCTCAATCCCCCTATTCCAAACCTCATCCCAGAAAACTCTCTCTAAACGTCTCACCACCTGGGAGTTATTGAAAGCTACATTTACCTCCTTTGAAGTTCTATAAGATAGAGCATCTTGGTTGAAGCTACCGTAGCTAGCAAACTTATCATCTACTGAGATATACTTACCATGGGATGTTAAGCTCTTATTTCCCTCCTCAGGAGTCTTGCCATCGTTTGAGTACCATTTAACCGTTAGGTTCTTCAGGGCTCCCTTGCCAGCTAAAAGTTTTAATATGGCTAACGCGCGTATGTTATCACCAGCGTTATCAAGTGAGGGGAATAGGTTCTCATCTACGTTAAAATCCTTGGATAGCAGTATCTTAACCTTAACCCCTCTCTTCAGAGCCCTTGCAAGAGCCCTCACCATCCTGAAAGAACCCAGGTTAGGAGAGATAATCTTCACCTCATGCTCAGCGTGATCCACTGCAGATACCATCAAGTCCCTGAGATCATCCCTATAACTTTTAGAGAATATCCTCTTATACCACTTATTACTCCAAGGTTCACTATAAGCCACGATAACCTCATCAGGGTTCCTAGCTAAGTCTTTCTCAAATATATCATCTGCTTTCCTCACTTCCTGGTATTTAACTGGTATAGGGGGAAGCTTATCCGATGATGGCACGTTCACACCTATAGACGAGTTCCAGCTATCCCTGAAGATATTATCTAGAAACTTGACCACCTCACCAGACAGCTTAAGCGTAACTCCAAACCAGTTATAGCCTTTTCCAACCTCTGGTTGATCCTGTAT
>JALUEN010000020.1:19887-20374 GCA_027052755.1 bacterium
TCCTGTATATTCTGATCACCTATCGTAGCTATCCTCTGGTCTATCGTTATGAACTTAGAGTGATCGGACTTGAAGAGAGCCTTCACCTTAGAAGTTCTGAAAGCTTTAAGAAATGGGTTCACCTTGAACTTCTCAAAGATACGCTTATTCCTCTCTTGTTCAGTTAATAGGTTCTCAACGATCCTAACCTTTAGGTTAGGGTTGTTCTCAAAAGCTTTCTTTAAAGCGTTAGCGAACTTTAGAAGCTCCTCTGATGGGACCACTGAGTACATGTCAACGTGAATGGTGTCTTTAGCGTTTAATATATCATCCTCTATAAAATCCACTAAGCGCTTAGTGTCTAGCTTAGAGGGATCAGTTACCAGTATATCCTCTACCCTGCCTTTAGTTACAGCGATATAAGGAGGCTTTCTAAATGAAGATCCGCCAACTCCTCTTAGATCTGCCATAATAAATCCTCCCCTTATCCCTTTCCCCTATCCTCTAT
>JALUEN010000021.1:0-928 GCA_027052755.1 bacterium
CCTAAGACCCTGAAACTCATAAAACACCTAACTAGCATACTGATAATACTTGAGGTTTCCTGGCTTCTTATATCCTTGACTTACGTCCTTGACGATTACGTCATGGAGAGGTTCAGGATAGACAAGAGGGATAACCTCCAGGAGAGAAAGATACACACTCAGCTTCAGGTCTTCAAGAGGATAGTTATCGTTTTAGTTACCATCCTAGCCTTGGGCTCTATACTGATGACCTTTGATAAGGTGAAACAACTGGGTAGCAGCATATTAGCCTCTGCAGGTCTGGCTAGCTTGATAGTTGGTATGGCTGCTCAGAAGATTATAGGTAACTTCTTGGCAGGGCTTCAGATAGCTATCACTCAACCCATAAGGATAGACGATGTGGTGATAGTGGAAGGGGAGTGGGGCAGGATAGAGGAGATAACCTTGACGTACGTGGTGGTCAGGATATGGGATCTGAGACGATTAGTTCTGCCGATAAGCTACTTCATAGAGAAGCCCTTCCAGAACTGGACCAGGCGATCCGCGGAGATAATGGGAACAGTTTACATCTACGCTGACTATAAGATACCTGTGGACGAGGTTAGGAAGGAACTTCACAGGCTCCTAAAGGAATCTCCCTTATGGGACGGGAAAGTATGGGGACTTCAGGTAACTGGTGCTAACAGTCAGACTGTGGAGTTGAGAGCCCTGATGAGCTCTGAGGACGCTTCTAAGAACTGGGACCTAAGGTGTTACATAAGGGAGAAGCTGATAGAGTTCATAGCTAATAAATACCCTGAGTACCTGCCTAGGACTAGGGTAGAGCTGGTCCCAGCTGACCTGAGAGGGGAAACCTTGAAGAGAGGCGAGTTCTTACCAGGAGCTCCTGAGGAGTGACCCCGTCTCTCGCCCTCTCTCCCTTTGGGCTATAATTGGACTAGCTATAAAA
>JALUEN010000021.1:938-1598 GCA_027052755.1 bacterium
CTTTAACCTCGTAGGTGGAAGTCCTGGCTCCATCAGAGGAGGTAGCCTTCAAGTTGTTGAACCTAAGTCCACCCAAGAGGTATATACCTCCTTGATCTGGGTTATAAGGCTGGAAGAAGCTCTTGTAGTATATGTCAATGGCGTAGTACTTGTAGGTTGTGTAGAGGCTGGTACCTGCGGGAAAGATCACATTTCCTCCTGAGGAGTTTGGAAGGGCAACGTTAGAGGTTAGGGTTACGGTAGAGTCGTCCTTGTAGCTGAAGAAGGATAAGCCCACAAAGCTCCTCTCGTTGTAGACCTGCTTCTCTATAGCTATCCAAGGGCTGGTGGTTTTCCCCAATCCTAGGTTCCCTATGTCAGTGGTGGTGTTGCTCGTGCTGTCATATATGCTACCTGTGAGGTCCATCCAGATGTAGCCTATCTCTAGTCGTGTCTTTGACGACTGAGATTCCTGAGCATTAGAAGGAACTAAGGTGAAAAGAACTAGCAGGAGGAGAAGTCCTGCCATTAAGATTGAGATGATCCTATTCCTCATCTCCTATCCCTCCCAAGATGTTTTTGTTTCTCAGGTTTTTGAGCTCAGGAACTATATCTTTCTTATTATATAACATCACTCCTTATCCTCCTAAAAGAACGAAACAGGGAACAAATGTTCAAGGG
>JALUEN010000022.1 GCA_027052755.1 bacterium
TATCCCCAGTGAGGATAGGGTCTCCTTGATCTCCTCCCTTAACTTCTCTAGGCCTAGGGATTTAAGGTGAGGACAAGCCTCATATAGACCTATGAAACCAAATGAGGATCCGAATATCTCATCCCACAGCCTATCTCTCTCCAGGAGGAGCGAGCCGTGAATTAAAAACCTCTCCCTCTCTAACCTTATAGCGCTTCCCATCACCTTTTGTCCAGAGAATCCTAGCTCAAATATAGCTCTCAACTCAAAACAGTTAGGGGTTTTAGGTACGTTGTACTGCTGTTCTAACTCAAGATCGCAGTTAAGCTTACTGATAGCTTCTCTGAAAACATAGTTAAAGAGTAGGTGGATATCCAATACGTTTAAATCCGATCTATAACCAGCGAAGCTATATGTCAGCTCCTTATAGTGGAGCACTGCTCTACCTCCTGTTGGCCTGACTACTACCGGTACTCCTAAAGCTTCAGCACGTCTCTTAAGCTTATCAGCCTCACTACCTAACTGAAGCCTTCCAAGAGATAGAGTGGGTTTTTCCCATGTATATAGCCTAAATATGGAGTGTTTTGAGTTAAGAGCTTTAAGGTCTAGATCCATGTTTAGATCTCCTGGCAGATCCCAGGTCTCCAAGTAGAGAACTTCGCTGTTAGTGGTTTTGAACTTCCTAATTACCTCCTGAAACTTCTCTTCTAAGGATAGTGCTGGGCTCTTCATCTCGTTCACCACTTCCCTTCTGTCCCTTCCAGAAGAGACAGGTATCCTCTCAGCACTTATTGAAGACCTCTTCAGAAGGGAGTGATAGATTTGTGTAGCTCATTTATATACCTCTTACTAGGAATTATTCAGGGGTTAACAGAGTTCCTCCCCGTGAGCAGTTCTGGACACTTGACCCTTCTTGAAACTCTTTTCGGTCTTAAGCCTGATCTCTCCCTTAACGTGTTTCTCCACATGGGGACACTTATAGCTGTCTTTATCTTCTTCTGGAGGGATATCTACTCTATCTCCTTAAAATTCAAGGAAAACATCAGCTTCCTAGTAGGGATAGTGGTAATGACATTAGTTACAGCATTAATTGGACTCCCATTGAAACTCGTAGGTATATTAGAGAACCCTCACATCCTCCCTATAACCTTCTCCGCTACTACTTTAGCTCTGGCTCTAACGCCGAATGGTGGGGAGAGGGTAAAGGAGGATATGAGTTTGAAGGATGCCCTACTCATAGGTTTAGCTCAGGGATTTGCGGTTATACCAGGGATCTCTAGGAGCGGTTTCACGATAATAACTGCTCTAGCTCTCGGTTTCAAACCTGATGACGCTTTTAAGATCAGTTTCATCGGCGGGATACCGGCTATACTAGGCGCCTTCTTAATAGAGTCTAAGGAGATCTTAGGGGGAGGTCTGTTTCTTAAACCTGAGGAACTGTTAGGGTTTATCTCCGCTTTAGTATCTGGAATCTTGGCACTAGAGCTCTTAAGAACTCTCTTAAAGGAGAGGAGGATAAGAGGTTTTTGGGTCTGGACTGGGCTCTTAGCAGTCTTTAGCTTAATATCACTTTACTTTTGGAAGCATTGATAAATATTCAAGATTAGAT
>JALUEN010000023.1 GCA_027052755.1 bacterium
TAAGTTACCCTATCTCCCGCTCTCTCCTCTAAGAGTAGAGAGATATCGTTTAGATCATAACCATAAGCTAAAAGCTTCCCCCTGAAAGTTCTCTCCAAGAGCAAGTTCAGAGCTCTCTTAGATCTGAGAGGTCCTCGCTGATTGAGAGCTAGGATCCTTAATCTCAATTCATCACCATCTCTGAGAAGACAGGTCATTAGATCCTCATCCTCATTAAGGTAGCAGGCTATTAATTCATTAAGGTTTAGATCAAGGTGTTTACTATTTCTTAAGATCAGCTTGAAAGCGGAGAAGCCTACCCCTCTAAGGTCCATGGCCCAAATCCCACTCTGGGAGGTTTTATTAAATCCTTTACCATCAGAAGAGAAAACCTCAAGCCATATCAAAAGCCTGCTCTCAGAGGAGAAACCTAGGATCCTCCTGAGGTGAAGCTTATACATCGTTGAGGTTGTGTTCCTGAAGAGAGGTCGGCAGTACCCAACTCTCAGCTGGCAAGCCCAGAGGTTGCCGGTTTCCTCCTCTATGGCAAGGGCGTATTTGATACCAGGCGAGACAGCTACTCGCCAGGTCTTAAACCTAGTGTACTCATCAAGGTTAATCTGTCTAATTGGAGACAGCGAAGGATTAAATCCCTTAAGGACCTGGTTTGTCTTGAAGATAAGAAGCCTCTCGTTATCCTGGAAAGCAGCTCGCTGGAAGTTAGCATTAATTAATCTCACTCTCTCAGGGATGTCCTGACAGCTAACCTTTATATCTTCCTGAGCGTTAGCACTGTGGAAGAGGAAAAAGAAGAGAATAATTAATAAGCTCAATCCCTTGATGATAGATGACAACCTCATCGCTATAACTTTAACCTTACGCTTCACTTAAGGAGTTTAAAGTCCTTTCCTAGGTAGTACTTTCTAGCCAGCGGGTTCTCGGCGATCTCCTCAGGAGTTCCCTGGACTAATACCTTACCGTCAGCTATTATGTATGACCTATCAGTTATCTTCAAGGTCTCATAGACGTTGTGATCAGTGATAATTATTCCCAAGTTCTTCTCGTCTCTAAGCCATTTTATGAGCTCCTGAATTTGATCTATCGTGATGGGATCAATACCGCTAAAGGGTTCATCAAGAAGCAGGAACTTAGGTTTCAGGGTAAGAGCCCTAGCTATCTCCACTTTTCGCCTCTCCCCGCCTGAGAGGGTGTAAGCGTAGCTCTTTCTAAGCTTAGTAAGTCCAAAATCCCTTAAGAGCTCCTCTAGGAGGGCCTCCCGTTCCTCCTGGGAGTAAGGCTGAAATTCAAGCACTAGTTTCAGGTTATCCTCTACGGTTAGCCTCCTGAAAGCTGAGCTCTCCTGAGGCAGGTAAACCACTCCCATTCTAGCCCTCATGTAAACCGGTAAGTTAGTTATATTCTCGCCGTTGAGTATAACCTTTCCGTTTGTAGGTGGCACCAGTCCAACGATCATGTAGAAGGTAGTGGTCTTACCTGCACCGTTGGGCCCCAAGAGCCCAACTATCTCTCCACGAAAAACCTCTAGAGATACTCCTTTAACAACCTGTCTAGCTCCATATCTCTTCTCTAAGTTGGTAGCTTTGAGG
>JALUEN010000024.1 GCA_027052755.1 bacterium
ATCCTATATATCCTATACGATAGCTGAATTACCCTTCTGAGTTATCCTCTCAAATACTTTATGAGGTAAAAAGAAAAAGGGGGCTTTTGAGCCCCCTTCTTTACCTCTAGCTGAGGCTAGGGTGAGCTACCTTATCAGCTGAGTAGCGGATTTGATCATGCTGTTCATCACTCTGAAGGCAGCCATGTTAGCCTCGTAGTTCATCTTCATGAAGACACCCTCCATAGCCTCCTCTATGAAGGATACGTTGGACATCTCTAGGGCTTTAGACTTAATCCTACCGAAGGTTCCCTCGCCAGCAACTCCATATACCGGGTCTCCTGACTCCTTAGTGGGCTCAAAGGCTGTGTCAGTTACAGCGTGCAATCTTGATGGATCAGTGAAGTTGGCAAGAGCTACCTGATAGATGGGTTCTTTCTTTGTAACGGTCTTACCCGTGATCGGATCGGTGTACTTCATGATACCATACACTATACCATCATCAGCTATCTCGTAATCGTTGTACTTACCGAGGTACAGCTTAGTATTAGGATCATAGCTTAGCTTTATGTCAACTAGCTTACTCTTATCTGGCTTACCTGTTTTGGGGTCTATAGCGTATCCCTGAACGGCGAACCCAGTCTCTGGGTGTACTAAGATACCGTCCTTGAGCTTGAAATCACCAGCTCTGGTATACAAGGTCTTGTTACCATCTGATATAACGAAGAATCCGTTACCGTTAATAGCCATGTAGGTCTTTATCTTTACCTCTTTTATCCTTCCCTGAGTGAACATTATGTTCTCGCTCTCCTTGAGGGCTCCAGTACCAATGGCATTGCTGTATAGCTCTGAGAAGGTGGTTCGGTGAGCTTTGTAACCTATCTTAGAGAACTTCTGTAGGTTCTTGAAATGGGTATTGATGGCTTTCTGGTTAGCAGCTATAGCGTTCATCTGGCTGTAAAAATCAAACATGGTCCACACACCTCCTTATAAACTATTCTTTTAAGCTCTCCACGTACTCAATTTTAACTTTATCTACCTTTAGACCCCTCTCCTTCAGAGATTTTATCAGTTCTCCCTTCTCCTCACTGAGCTCCTTATAAGTTACGGCTGAGGTGGTCCTGAACAGAGCGATAACTGTGTTCCCCTCTGTCAGCAGTTGAATGGCTACCTGTCCTAGGACGTTGGGATTTAGGATTATGTTAACCTGCCTCTCGTTCTCCAGTTTTTTAACCTCTATCTTGTTGATCAGCTGCTGGATGATCTTGCTCTCCCTTATATTCTCCTCTCGTGAGATCTCCTTTAAGGTGGTGTGTATGGCTCTCAGGGAGGCTAAGGGATCTCCCATAACCTCTGGCTTAGTTTTCTCCTTTCTCTCGTTAAGTACCCTTAGGTTATCGCTGTTTAATCTGGCTAGCTGATTGACGAGCTTATCCATCTCTTGGGGTTTAACCTTTAGGTTAGCGTTCTGATGAAGCAGTTTATCTAACCCCAGGGACTGCCTTAGTGAGATGTTTATCAGCGATGGATCTGTGTAAGCTAGTCTGTAGAGGATGAGCTTTAATAGATCTCCCTTGAGGCTCTTAGAGTTTCCCCTCTGGTCCCTAGCCTCAGCCTTTTCCTCTCCCTCTTTCTTATCAGTCTTCTTCTCCTTATCCTCTTTCTTAGCTACCTCCTCCTCTTTCTTCAGGGCTTCCTTTTTAAATGTCTCAGCGAACTCTTTAACGTTTTCAGGAGCTTCCTTTGATTTTGACTTCTTAGCTCCCTTTAAGTTATTGGCTGATGAGAGACCGCCTACTAGGTTGTTAAGAAGTTTATCTTCCACGCTCTACACCCCCTTGTTCTTTAAGCTGTTGTAGAAGTAGAGGATGTTCCTGACATAGTCCTGGGTCTCTTTGAAAGGTGGTATCCCCTTGTGTTTCTCCACGTTAGCTGGGCCCGCGTTGTAAGCAGCTAAGGCTAACTCTAGGTTGCCGTTAAACTTGTCTAAGAGCATCCTCAGATACTTAGCACCGCCGAAGATGTTTTGTACAGGGTCAAATGGATTAGTTACTCCTAGCCACTTAGCGGTCTCAGGCATTAGTTGCATTAATCCCATCGCTCCAGCCTTGGAGACAGCATTAGGGTTGAAGTTAGATTCCTGTCTGATTACAGCTTTTATTAGATCAGGATCCAAGTTGAACTTCTCAGCCGCAGCCTTTATTATACTATCAAACTTACTAGGATCAGTTAGCGAGTCTAGAACAGGTGATAACCCCTTGAAGAGAGCTCCTACAGATGGGTTAGAACTCAGTAGCTGTGAGATGTTCTCTCTTAACTGCTCCCTAGCCTTAGCTTTAGGGGTAAAGGGTTTCTCTATCTTCCTCTCTATCTCCTCCTCAAAGGAGGAGATCCTCTTGAAGGGATCTTTCTCTTCTGGAAGAGTTGCCAGCTGTTTGAACTTTGTGTCCGCTCTTGATAGCTTGTCATCTACCTTGGAAAATAACTCGTTCATTCGCCCAAACGGGGTGATCATATCTATCACCTCTCAACTGAAGCTTCCTCACTGAGATACTGTTTGAAAACAATGAACAAAAGGTTAAAAATAAGTTTCAAGAATGTTACAACTATTTCATGTTCCCTTTACTAGTCCTCAATTTAGCGTAAGTATTAAATTGAAGGTAAAAATTTGTGATGAGAGGAGGAGTAGCAATGAACAGGAAGCTAGATTGGGTTTCATCAGCTCAAGGACCAGCTTTCAAGAGCACTACATCTCTAAACTTTAAGAGGAAAGATCTGAGCTTTAAGTTAGAGGGGGAAGCGGTTCAGGTATCTCGCTACAATAACTTTGGAACTCTTAGAGCAGAGTTGGATGCTAAGACTGATCTCGTTGACCTGAGGGTTGAAGGTAGGCTAACCGCTCAGGATAGGATAACAGGAGATAAGGCTGATTTTAAGATTAAACCTAAGGTTAAGATAGGGCCTGCGGCTAAAGCGAAGATAGAGGAGATTGGTGAATCTCTGGAGAGAGGTTTTAGGAGAATTTTAGGGGATGACTCTCGCGCGGGCGAAGTTAAGGTTAATAAGGGAACTGTGTCAGCTAGTCCTGGAAGCGTTAACAACTCTTCCAGCTCCCATAACGTTAATGTATCCTTTAAACCTTACATTAGGTTGAACTTAAACCCTGAGCGTTCAAAGATAGGGGTTAAGGGGAGCGCTCAGGTGGGATCAGTTAATATATCGGGATACACAGCTGTTAACCCTAAAGGAAAGCCTCAAGCTGAAGTAACTGCTAACGCAGAGCTGGGAGAGAGAACTAACGTGAGACTATCCCTTAACTATAACGAGGACCTAAAGGCTAAAGCGGAGATAGTGAGACCTTTTAGGGTCAAGAACTTTAAGATAAACGCTTCTGCTTACGTGCAGACTAATGAGGATAACCTGACAGGGGTTAGGGTAATAGGAGAGTCTAGGGATAAGAGGAAGTTCTTCTTTATCAACGGTAGCATCAGCGAACGAGGAGACTTCAGTGCTAGCGCTGGCTTTGGAATCAGGTTCTAAATAAAGCATTAGCTCCGAGAATGGTTGAAAAAGATGTGAAAGTGTGTTAACAGGGATTCTAGTGAGGTTGAACTATTCAAATCCTTTAGGTGTAACCGCTAACCGTTTTTTACCCAGACGGCTGAAGGAGAAGCTAATATAGAGCCTGTTATTGAGAGGAACTCTTTTTGGATAATTTTAGCCTTTCTACACCTTTTTGACCATTACCGTTGCCCTCTTGTTGGATTTGAGCTTCCTTATGGCTCTCGTTCAAGCTATGGCTTGATATAGGGCAGATTCTGAGGAGAGGAAATAACATTTACCAAGTTGAACTAATTTCCTGGAGCCATAAAAATCAGGGGGGTGTTCCTTTTGCTATCTGAGATCATTAATGATGAGCTTCCTCAACTGCTCCTTGAAAACGAATATATCACGAGGAAGCAACTGGAGAAAGCTCAGAAGAGAGCTGAGGAGGAAGGGAAGACAATAGATAAGGTTCTCGTTGAGATGGGTTTCGTTACCGAGAAAGAAATCGCTCAGCTTCTAGCTCAACACTTTGACGTGGAATTCGTTGATCTAGATGAGATAGAGGTCTCTCAGGAGATATCCAAGCTGCTCCCAGAGCATATGGCTAGGAGGTATATGGTTGCTCCTATATCACTCCAAGGGGACAAGCTGGTCGTAGCCACCATTGATCCCCTTAACGTTGATGCTCTAGATGATATAAGGTTGATAAGCGGTTATGACGTGAAACCGGTTATGGTTACTGAGACTGCTTTGAACAGACTTATAGATAGACTCTACGGTACCACTGATATAGTGGAGGTCTCTGATGAAGTAGCTACAGCCATAGATCAGATAGATATTAGCGATCTAGAATTTTTGGAGGAAGCAGATGAGGAGATATCCATTGACAAGCTGAGGGAGATGGTTGACGAGGCACCAATCGTAAGGATGGTAAACCTGATAATATCTCAGGCAATTAACGATAAAGCCTCTGATATACATATAGAGCCTTGGGCGAAGGAAGTGCTTGTCAGGTATAGGATTGACGGTGTGCTTCACGAGATAATGAGGCTCCCCAAACACATCCATCCCCCTATGGTCTCACGTATAAAGATTATGGCTAACCTAGATATAGCAGAGCGAAGGAAACCGCAGGACGGGAAGATACACCTCAAGCACGAGAACAAGGAGTATGACCTTCGTGTATCAACTGTACCCACCGTTCACGGTGAGAAAGTCGTCATGCGAATCCTTGATAAGAGCTCTGTTATGTTAGGTTTAGATAAGCTAGGCTTCTTGCCGGAGATCAGGGAGAAGCTGGAGTGGTTGATCTCCAAACCCTATGGTATGATACTGGTTACTGGACCTACCGGTTCAGGTAAGTCAACGACCCTGTACGCCTGTCTGAACAAACTGAACACAGGAGATAAGAACATAATGACAATTGAGGATCCTGTTGAGTATCAGATCCCTGGAGTTAACCAAGTTAACGTTAACCCTAAGGCGGGACTGACCTTCGCCTCAGCCCTGAGAGCATTCCTCAGACAGGACCCGGATATCATAATGGTGGGAGAGATTCGTGATAGGGAGACCGCTCAGATCGCTATTGAAGCAGCTCTAACCGGACACTTAGTCCTCTCAACGTTACATACTAACGATGCGCCATCAGCAGCTACGCGTTTGATTGAGATGGGGATAGAGCCATTCCTGGTTGCCTCAGCTCTCTTGGGAGTGCTAGCTCAGAGGTTGGCGAGAACTATATGTCCTAACTGTAAGGAAGCGTATATACCACCTAAAGAGGCTCTCAAGGACCTAGGCCTGACGATGATAGAGGAGGAGTACACTTTCTACAGGGGAAGAGGTTGTGATCTCTGTAAGGGAACCGGTTATAAGGGTAGAACTGGTATTCACGAGCTATTGATTATCACTGACAGCGTGAGAGAGGCAATCCTAAGGAGAGCTTCTGCTGCTGAGATAAGGAGGATAGCTAAGGAGGAGGGCTTCAAGACCTTACAGGATGACGCTATAACTAAAGTGCTTATGGGTATCACGACGATAGAGGAAGCCCTGAGAGTCGTGTTGATGGGTGCTGGATAAAGGAGAGATCTAGTCTGAAAGGAGGAGAAGCTGATGGGAAAGATAACAGCGAAGGTCTCATGGACTGGAGAGGGGATGAGGTTTATCGGTACCGCTGACTCTAACCACGCAGTAGTTATGGATCTACCTGAGGTTGCTGGAGGTTTTAACAGTGCTCCAAACCCAATGGAGCTGATAGCTATCGCGCTCGGTGGTTGTGCTAACTTCTACCTAGTTACTGTCCTTAAGAAGATGAGAAAAGATGTTAAACGAGCCTACATTACCGTTGAAGCTGAGATGGCAGATAAGGATCCTAAGATCTTTACGAAGATAAACATGACCTACCACGTTGAGGGCGCTCTAACTGAGGCTGACGTGGAGAAGGCTATCGGTATAGTAGAGGAGAAGTACTGTCCAGTATATCAGATGTTGAAGCTAGTTGCTCCAGTAGAGAGGAAGCTAGAGGTGGTCTCAGCTTAGCCATCTGGAACTGGGCTTAGGGAAGGTTTGAAAAAGATCTCTGAAGCAATCGGTTAGATAGTTGAGAAATAGGTTGCAGTAGGAAAGTTAAGAG
>JALUEN010000025.1 GCA_027052755.1 bacterium
GGCTTAAGGTTAAGCTCTCTCAATGCCTCCTCAGCGTTCATTACCTGACCATTGAATCTAACCTTCCCAAAACCTATTATTGATAGAGCTATGTGAGCTAATGGTATCAAATCACCGCTAGCACCAACGGATCCAAACTTAGGGACTAGAGGGACAACCCCTTCATTGAAGAGCCTTATCATGAACTCTAGTAACTCTAGTGAGACTCCGCTATAGCCCATAGCTAGGGAGTGTATCCTAGCTACCTGAGCCATCCTAGTTATCAGAGGTGGTACCTCAGGACCAGAGCCAGCTGCGTGGCTAAGTATCAATCTAACCTGAAGTTCTGAGAGCTGGCTGCTATCTACTCTAGTCTTAGCGTTATCACCGAAACCAGTGTTCACACCGTAGATAAGCTCCCTTTTAGATAACTCATTTAGCTCCTCATAGCTCCGTCTGACTCTCTCTCTCGCATCAGTTGATAAGCTTAAGATCCCGCTCTCAGCAATTCTTGGGAGATCATCAACTCTAAGTTTAACTCCTGCGCCTAAGTGGTGCAGGGATTTCCCCATATATTTTCCCCCTTTTCGTGGAGTTTAAGGGCTTAGGAGTATATATCAAATAGCCAATCAGGTGGAGGTGGCTCCTCCTCTTGGCGCTTCTTAGCCTCTACCACTTCCCTAAGCCAGAGGATGTAATCCCAGATCCTGTTCTCCGCTGATTTTAGCTCTTTTATGAGAAGTTCAACGAAAGCTCTCTCCATCTCTGGAGGAAGCTCCTGGTTTCCCCTTTGCTGACGTTCCATGAGGTATGCCCTAGCTATCCTATCGGTTGTCAGCTCAAAGTTCAGCTTCATTAAATTGAAGAATAGACTTCCACCCATATAAGGCGCTAGAAAATCAAAGGGTTCCTTGAGAAGTTGTATAAGGGTAACAAAATCAGGTACCTCCTCTAAGTTAGTAACTCCTCCTGAAGTTCCCTGAACTCCTTGAGTGCTAGATTGAGGAGCAGGCTGAGAATTATCAATATACGTCGTTGAGGCTACGCTGTTCTCCCCAGAGGTATCAGCAGTAGCTGTAGCTCCCCAGTCCTCACCCCAGTCAAGCCATTCTTCCTCTTCTAACTCCTTACCCCTGGGCTCTTCATTCCACCACTCAGCCATATCCTAACACCTCTAAGGTTATTATTCTCCAGCTAATTTTCAAAAACCCCTATAGCTGAAGCTACACCTATGGGTAGTATATAGTCTTATAGCTCACCTGGTCAAAGAGATAGAGATAAGCTTGACTACTGCTAGAGCTTACTAAAATCCTCTCAAACTCTACTTGACCAGGGTTTAGCCCCTTAAGTGATATGTCAGGAGCTAAAACTATACCAAAAACTCGCCTCTTCTGAAAAACCCTAGGTTGGTCCTGAGAAGTAACAAACCTTATCGCCTCAAGCGGGAAGAGCTTACCTTTAGAGGTGATGAACATCACTGGTATATCATCAGTATCAGCTATATCTGGGAAGACGAAGAACAAAATGATAGAAGGCAGGCCATAGTTCTCTCGGCCTAGGGGATCTGTAAGGGTCTTCACGCTAGAGTATAAACTATGTACTACTCCCTCCGAGGCAACAGGATTACCGATTATCTGGAAAACAGAGGAGCCTCCTCCAGAAGCGGAGTAGTTAGCGTAAAGCCTCTCCACATTTACTCCATTAAAGCTAGAAGGAGGTAGTATTAAATCGTTAGGGTTCCTCAGACCGGGAACCTGATCGCTGTCAAAGAACAGGATTAAGTTATCCCTATAAGGTCTAGAAGAGAAGTAAGGATAGTCCTTGAGTAAGTATAGCTTCTCCAGAGTAGCAGTAACATTACCTCCATTTGCTATGCTCTGCACTCTAACTGCTAGTATAAAGGGGATCCTAGTCTGTGTTTTCAGATTATTCCACTCAGTGGATGAGAAGTTGTCAACAGTTACCGTTAAGTTCTGATCAGTGTTCACGTTAGTCCAAGCATGCACATCAGGTGTATTTGTCTTAGCCCTCTCCTTCAAGCTGTGTATTAGCTCAACTACGGAAGCCACCTGATAAACAGCTTTATTCATATCTATGTTCCTGGACACCATTGTGAAAACCATAGCGAGGATTATACCTATGATAGCAACCACGACGATGATCTCCATCAGAGAAAACCCTTTTCTCCCCTGATCTCTCAGTAAACTTAACAATTTCTATCCCCCCTTAAACAGAGTTAATCAGCCACTACCCTATTACGTCCACCTTTCTTAGCTTTATAAAGGTTCTGATCAGCTACGTTTATCAAGCTCTCCTTATCAGAGGCATCTATAGGATAGTTAGCTACCCCAATGGAAAAGGTAACCTTCACCTCATGTTGTGGCAGATTTACAACCTTATAACCCTCTCTAATCCTCTCGGCTATCTTAACTGCATCCTCCTTATTAGTATTAGGGAGAATTACAGCGAACTCGTCACCTCCATATCTACAAACGATATCACTTTCCCTTAGAGTTCCCTTCAAGAACTGAGCTATTCTCTGAAGAAGCTTATCCCCCTCCGGATGTCCATAGGTATCATTGAACCTCTTAAAGTGATCGGTATCTATCATCAAGAGGGAAAGAGTTCCTCCATATCTCTTAGCCCTAGCCACTTCATCTTTAAGCCTCTCTTGGAAGTACCTGTGAGTGTATAACCCGGTTAAACCGTCAGTGATAGCCAGGTCCCTACTTCTAGTGTACTCCTGGTAAAATGAGAAAACCAAGGAGAGCTCATAACTGATTAACTCCAGGAGTTCTAGATCCTCTTTATCATAAGCTTTCCTTAAGTTGTGCCCTAAGTAGATAGCTCCTATTATTGAGTTATTGAAGGATAGTGGTGCTACCATAGCTACTTTATCCTCAGTAAAGAGTGGATAGAAGAGCTTTTTCTCTCTAGATAGGATAACGCTATCGCTTCTCTCACGACATAATATGGGCTTAGCGGTTTTCACCGACTCCCCTACCACTGTCTCACCTAACTTTATCTTCATATTCCTAACTTTATAAGGGTACTGGCTTTTATAGTAAACAGGTTCTAATATCATCTTAACAGGGTCATATTGGAATATGACCAGGGTTTGATAGCTGAAGAGCTTCATCAGCATGGTTGCCACCTGTGAGAAAGTCTCCTTTAAGTTCCAACGCTTCCCGAGGTTCTGGTAGAACTGGGTCAATATAGAGAGTCTCTCCTGAAGCTTGGAAACCTTTGACTTCAAGTTCTTTATCTGATCAATAGCTGTCCTCAGCTGAGAGTCGTATCTCCTGATAAGCTCCTTAAACTGCTCCAATTTAGAGATCAGTAGCCCAAAGCGTTTCTCTAAAAAGGTTCTAAACAAGTTCAGAACTATGAAGGAGAATATCAAGGTAGTAGCTATCATAGGTAGCGCTAACCAATGCTCTGAGAAGTTAAAGCCTCCACTATGGAATATGTAGAAGATAGCCATAGAGACGATAGGGATAGCCCACGTGATTGCCATGATAGAGATAAAAGAGTATTTATCCTTCAGTGAGATACCTATCTTAGAGGACTTATCTAGAAGTACGAAATATAGAGAGGATTGGATCAGAGCTATAGCTACCAAACTGAATCCATACGTTGCTAGGTTCCAGTTCAAGATATCTATTAACCTCAGGAGAATAGAGGCAACAATTAACGGCAGACCTCTCACCAAGATATTAACCAGCTTCAATCTGACCGAAGCCCTGTAGTTCACTATAAAATCTTTAAGAATCGCTAGAATAGTCCAGAGAAAGATAGTACCTATAAAGTAGTCGTACTTAATGAGAGGAGCTATAAATAAGACAGAGTAAACAGATAGGTTAAATAGTGCGAAACCTAACAGGTAGTTCTCTGTTAACTCAAAAACTAAAGTCAGTATTATGAATAATACTCCCCATCCTACTGGTACACTCAGGAGAGATCACCACCTTTATCAGAATATTTATCTATGTATCAAAAGTTACTCTTCTCCCTTTCTATAAATATCTTCAGGGGATAATAGGAAGCTCCTTCGGGTAAAGTGAGAATAACCATTCTCTTTATAGAATTAGGTTTCAAAGTGATCCGTAAAACGTCCCTTTCCTGGTAAGCTGACATAGGCTCTCCAGACACCAGGTACCAGGTATCCTCATCAAGCTTAAACATCATGGAGAGCATAGCTTTTCCACCCCTGGGATTAGCAACTACTTTATAGGTAGAGATCTCTTTTCTATCATTTACTAGATTTATATAATAAAGGTATATCCCTGCGTACATACCTCTATAGCTCTCCTCAGAATCCCCTAACCCCCTCCAACCAGAGAATAGGAGTAGATCCTCTCCAAGATCGCCTATGTAAAACTCCGCTGAGGAATTCTCTGATAGTAGGTTGAGAGAGGAGAATATGATTGGTCTCCAGGTTATCCCCCTCTGATGAGATAGCTCCATATCCTTTAGAGGGGATACTAAGAGATCTGAAGGAGTTGGCCTGTAATCTCTATCAACGAAACTTATGCTCAGAGTAAGCCTCCCCTTAGGCTGAACCAAGAGATATCCTGTAATAAGCTCCCCGTCCCTCACCTCCTCATCAACGAAGGTAATTACCTTCTCAGAAGGCAAACTGCCAGAAAAAGTCTTGGGCCTTAGATCGTCTTGATACAGCTTTACCCCTTCAGAGCTTGCCCTCAGACTGTATAGAGCAAGGATCTGACTTAAAGCCACCTTATGACCTAACCTCATGAAGTTCTTTCCCTTTTGTAGGTATCGGAGAGCGATGTAGCCGACATCCTTCTCAGAGGGATTATACAAGCTTAGGTTAAACCTCAAGGGTTTCCCAGCGCTGTTCAGATGATAGAAGTAGATAAGAGTAGTTCTATAAGGTAAGATCCATGCTCGCATCAAGGTGCCTTCTCTGAAAACTGTCTCAGGAGAGTTGCTCACTATTAAAGCTGAGGGGAAAAGAGGCTGAGCTCCTCTGACCTCAGCGACAATTTCAAAGCCTTTCCCTAAGTTGAGAAAGCTATGATTAGGAAAGCGGTAATTATCTGAAGCTTTCGTAGATAAGCTAGTTCCTATTAAAAGAACTAGTAATAGGAGTACCACGTAAAAAAATCGGCTCATAGCTCTCTTAAGCTTTAGAGCCTAGAAGCTCCTCAAGCTCCTCCATTATCTTAGCGCTGGAGCTTGCTCCTATCCTATCAGCTCCAGCTAGTATCATATCCAGAGCCGACTCCAAGGTTCTTATACCACCAGCTGCCTTAACCTTCAAGGTATCCCCAGCTGTCTCCCTGAGGAGTTTAACGTCGTGAACTGTAGCTCCACCAGGCCCGAAACCAGTAGAGGTCTTGACGTAATCCGCCCCTCCTGCCCTAACCGCGTCGGTAGCTAGTTTCTTCTCCTCATCAGTTAACAGAGCGCACTCTATGATAACCTTGAGGACTTTATCACCGATAGCCTCCTTTATAGCCTTAATCTCATCTATAATTTTCTCATAATTGTTATCCTTTACCCAACCGATGTTTATTACCATATCAAGCTCAGTAGCGCCATCAGCTATAGCCTGGAGAGCTTCCGATATCTTAGCATAGGTAGATGTGGCTCCAAGTGGGAAACCGATCACCGTACAAACCTCTATTCCCGTTCCCTTAAGCTCCTCTGATGCCAACTTGACCCAAGATGGGTTCACACATACTGAGGCAAAGTTCCACTTCTTAGCCTCAGCTATTAGCTGTCTGATCTTCGCTTCGCCAGCTTCCGGTTTAAGCATAGTGTGGTCAAAGTACTTGGGGAACTCCTCCTTAGTTAATCCTAATTTTTCCCACTTCTCAAGCAGAGCGTTAGACATCTCCTCTCCCTCCCTTTCTTAAGGGATGATTTCTAATCAGATAAGGCTCCTACAGCCGCCTGTCCAAGTGATACCCCTCCGTCATTAGTGGGATATTCCCTGTGATGAACTAACCTTATCCCCTTCTTAGACAGAATCTCAGATACACCCTCTATTATGAGCCTGTTCTGGAAACACCCTCCAGATAGGAACAGGTAACCGTCTTTAAGGTT
>JALUEN010000026.1 GCA_027052755.1 bacterium
GTATTCTAGCTCTGATGGGGAGCTCAAGAGCTCTCTCATATATGAGATCCAGGCTTCTGTCTCATTTTTACCTACTGGCACTCTTCTTGCACCATATCTCTCTGATAGGACGTCAGCTAAGATAGTGCTAACTACCACTTTCACCTCATCCTCATCTCTCACTAGCTCTCCTGTTCTCGCTTTATAGATCTCTAGGACTTTAGGTGTGTTTCCCTTAACAGTCCATACTACTTTTAACCCTGATTGTTGAATGAAATCAGAGCCTGTATCCTTGCTAAGTTTCCTATCCTTTAAGCCTAGCTCTAATAATTCCTTGAGGTGCTTCCCTCTCAGAGTAACGTAGTACAGGTTTTTCTCAAAGGGAAGTACCTTATAGATGTCTCCATAGGTTAGAGGACCTGGTTTAAGCTCATCTCTTATTGAACCGCTGGTAATCAGGGCAGCGTCAGCTTGAGGGGCTGAGTTTAACATGGATTCAGTTATCAATGTCCCCAATGGGGATTGCTCATAGTTACTTTTCCAGAGATATATTGGGTTAACGCCTAGTTCCTCCTCTAGGATTTTCCCATGCCTTGAGCCTTTCAGGGAGCTTAGGAAGTTGACGATATCCTTAGCTGGCTTATAATGGCTAGCTTTAAGTAATTTGTAAGTGATCTCACGCTTTCTCTTCTCAGAGAACTTAACGATAATCTCCATTAGTCTCTTAGCACTCTTCCCACCCTCTACTATCAAGGTTTTCCCTACCTTCAGTGGTTTCTCTAGAATATCATGGCTATGTCCGGCTATGATTAGGTCTATATCTGGAAACTTCTTGGCTAGCTCAACGTCCTTGCTGAGATCGCTATCGTGAGAGGAGTGTGATAGTAGTACGATTAAGTCAACACCTCTCTCCTTCAGCTCCTTTATGTACTTACCTATAACCTCTTCCCTTAGTATTGTAGCGCCTTTTAGCTTATCACTAGGAGCCATACCTAACATCTGATCAGTTGTTACACCTAAGATCCCTATCTTATGCTCGTTTACCTCCTTGATGATATAGGGTTTTAGGTGAGCACCCTCTAGGATAACGTTACTGGATAACACAGGGAACTTAGCTAACTTTATCAGATCTCTCAACCTCTTTGTCCCGTAGTCAAACTCATGGTTACCTATGGTGGTAGCGTCGTAACCTAACCTGTTCATTATCTCTATTACTGGGAACCCCTTCATGAATTGGACGATTGGATCACCAGCGCTGATAGAATCTCCAGCATCTAGAAGTAGAACATTTCCGTATTTATCTCTTTCCTCTCTAATAGCTGTTGCTAAAAAGGCTAAGCCTGTCCTAGATTTTGGATCAAAAATGTTAGCGTGTATATCGTTAGTCGCTAGTATAACTACCTGATCCTCTTGATGACCTGACACATCTTGTTTCCTTTTAGGAGTTGAGGTATTTTTAGGGGTAAGGATCTCAGCCTCCTTAAAATCCTTCTTAAAGCTCTGGGTTAACTTTCGGCTATTAATGCCATCAGCTCTCATCGCTACCCCAACCTTAAAC
>JALUEN010000027.1 GCA_027052755.1 bacterium
GCTACTAGAGAACTTCTTAAAGGCTCGTATTGAGGCGATCTTTGAGCTAGCTCTATCCCCTCCCAAACCAAATCTCTAGCTTTCAGTATCTTATCATCGGGTATCCCCCTTCTCAGGAGTTCCTCTCTCTGGGCTTGGCTATAGACGATGTAGAGCTGTATATACTTGTCCCAAGAACGCCTTCCCCAGATATACGAGATAACCCTAGTTCGGTAGCGTTTAGCTAATAAGGCGCTGTAAGCTAAATCCCCTCCTAAGTGAAGCAATAGATCATCTTCAGTTAGCTCAAGTCCATCTTCCCGTAGATAGTTATCCCTCCTTCCCAGGAGTGCTAGCTTGAAAGTGCTCCAAGGAGGCGATACCTTATAAAAACTACCGGCTCTCAGAGCGTAGTCAAACTCCCGACCGCTAGCGAAGGGACAAGGGGTTAATAGTAGCTCTACATCAAACCAGTTAGTTAAGATAGTAGCCCAGGTGAGCACCTCACCTGGGCTATTAGCGATCACCTTTAATCTCTTCTTAGGTATAGTATCCTGACGCATGATCAGGGAGTTTACTCTAGCATAGGCATCTTCAAATCGGTATTCTTCACGGTTTCTATAGCTATCTCATAGCCAGCGTCAGCATGTCTGACAACTCCAAGCCCTGGATCAGTGGTTAACACCCTCTCCAGTCTCAAATCGGTGAAGTTCTTGCCGTCAGCTACCACAACCATTCCAGCGTGTATGGAGTAGCCTATTCCAACGCCTCCGCCGTGATGTACTGATACCCAGTGGGCACCGCTTACTGCGTTAAGCAGAGCGTTTAAGATAGGCCAGTCAGCTATCGCATCTGATCCATCTTTCATCCCTTCTGTCTCCCTGTAAGGAGAAGCCACGCTTCCAGCATCTAGGTGGTCTCGTCCTATCACTATTGGAGCTTCTAAAATTCCCTTCCTAACCATCCAGTTTAGCCTCAGACCAAACTCAGCTCTCTGACCATAACCAAGCCAACAGATCCTAGCTGGAAGTCCCTGGAATGGGATCTTCTTCTGTGCCTGGGTTATCCATCTCTTCAAACCCTCATCCTCAGGGAACAACTTGAGGACCTCTTCATCAGTCTTATAGATATCCTCCTTGTTACCTGAGAGAGCTACCCATCTGAAAGGACCTTTACCTCTGCAGAACATAGGCCTTATGTAAGCTTTAACAAAACCAGGAAACTCAAAAGCATCCTCTAATCCTGCTCTCTTAGCCTGCCCTCTTATATTGTTACCGTAATCAAAGACTACTGCTCCCCTCCTCTTGAACTCAACCATGGCTTTACAGTGTTTGTAAATGCTATCTAGCGCTCTCCTTTTATACTCCTCTGGGTCTCTCTTCCTTAACTCTCCAGCTTCCTCAACGGTTAAGCCCTCAGGTATATATCCGTTAAGCTCATCATGAGCAGAGGTTTGGTCTGTTACGATATCAGGGATTATTCCCCTGTTTAGGATCTCGTTATATATAGTAGCAGCGTTACCTAAAAGCCCTATAGACCTAGGGGTACCCTCCTTGA
>JALUEN010000028.1 GCA_027052755.1 bacterium
GATTGGGATGCTGGAGATCTTGATGTCCTCTATAGCTTGCCTGAGTCTGATGTAGAGTACTTGAGGAGCTTAACTAACTTGTCTGCAGGTGTTACCTATTACATTGATCTAGATGGTAGAACTTACAACACTACAGGCTTCACCAACAAGGTGGTTCACATAGGAGACGAGCTTAGAGAGATCGGTGATATTGATCTGACTATCTCCAATTACAAGGAGATACAATATAACGAGATAGGTTACGTATATGACTACTCACCTATCATCTTAGATCTAGATGGTAATAACAGGGTTGATGTAGCTTACAACTACTGGTTACCTCACGCCCCAAGGTTCTTTGACCTTAACCCCAGGTTCTTTGACATAAGCGGAGATGGCATTGAGGACTATGTAGAGTGGGTAGTTGGACCAAATGATGGTCTCCTAGTTGAGCCTGGTGTTGAGAAGGTAACTAGCGCTTTGGATCTATTCGGTACTGCTGGTGGCTATGAGGATGGTTACGCTAAGTTAGCGAAGTACGATAAGGACGGTAACGGTTGGGTAGAGGGTTCTGAGCTCAAGGGATTCAAGATCTGGATTGACAGGAACATGAACGCTAAGTGTGAAGACGGAGAGCTGTTTCCAATAGAGCATTTCAAGATAACCAGGCTAAGCGTTAAACACGTGAACTACGTCTCTAGATACTATACTGCAGATGGTAAGGCTCACCTCATGTGGGACTGGTGGCCTGCTGGAATTCAGCTGAGGAGGTACAGGTAGTTAGAGCCCTCTGCTGAAGGAAAAGGAAGCTGAGGGAAGATGGTGAAAGCTAGGGGGAGGGTAAACGCCCTCCCCCTAGCCTATTTATAAAGGGAGGTGTGAAGATGAGGAGATCACTGTTAAAATCAGTGTTAAAACTAGGGATATACTTCTTAGTGATCTCTCTCTTAATCTTTTCCCCTCTTAGATATACCTTTTCCCAGGAGAATGGAAACCCGGTTAGGGGTGAGATAAGGTATGATGTAAAGGTTTTTAACCTAAGAGATGTATATAAGAGCTTATCAGATGATATGGTTCTTCACGAGTTTAAATATAGTCCTTATGCTGATAAATTAGTTATCTTCTACTATGATTACAAGCGATCTAAGGAGATGTGGGCTGTCCTAGATCCCAACACCTTTCAAATCCTCTCTAAGGGAGAGTTCCCATACTCCAGGTTTAAGACAGGCCTCTTAGTGAGAGAGGATAAGATCCTCTCTCTCTCCTGGAAACCTAAGATAGCTCTCTACTTAACTGATACTAGGACTGGAAGATCTAAATTAGCTTACTTCAGGGAGCCAGGGCATAGGGGATATAACTTTACCTTAATCTCACCACTTATCCCGGTCAGGGGAGGAGCTCTAACTTACGTTGATTTAGTTGATCAGGAAGGGTTTACTCTCGGCTTAAAGTTTCTCTTCTTAAAAGTGGAGGGTAATAATCTTAAATTGGAGGATTGGGTGTCTCATGAGGATATATCCCCTAAAAGGCACCCGCTGAGATCTATCTCTTTT
>JALUEN010000029.1 GCA_027052755.1 bacterium
TTCTAAACCTATCCGTAAATCCCTTAAAGAACTCTCAGCTAATCTTAACAGTTAGGTGAAGATCTAGCTTAATTGGGGAAAGGGGGAGCGTTAATGTCGCCAATAGAGGTAATACTTCTAATGCTGGTGGGAGCTCTCACAGGATATATCTTAAGAAATCGCTCTTTAGAGTATTATACTAAGCTAAGCGAACTAATAAAGTTCCTAGCGATAGATCTGCTACTACCTGTCTTCCTCTTCTCCGCTTTTCTACTTAAAGGATCTCCTAAGGATCTAGTGGCTTTCCTAATGGGAGCCTCTGTCCCATTCATCAGCCTGCTAGCTGGCTATTTAGTGTTCAGAGGACATAGATATCAGCGAGAGGGAATGGTTCTATCCTTCTTCGGAAACATAACCATCCTAGGTCTGCCGATAGTGAAGAGCTTAAATCTCCCTGAGGCTCCAGCCCTAGCATCCATAAGTGGGTATAACTTAGTTTACCTCTCAATAACCCCATTTTTAGCTACCTTTGACCCTGATAACCTAAAGGAAGGTTTTAAGAGAGCGATAAGTAATCCCATCTTACTAGCTTTTCTCTCAGCGATGATCGTAAAAATAATAGATCTCCTACTGAACCAGGTGATAACTCTTAACCTAGAAGGAGTTCTGAGGCTCCTAAGGTTAGCCACAGAGCCCTCTCTGTACTTAATGGCTTTTTACTTTGGGCTTAAGATAGATTTCAGGGAGCTAGATCTAGACTTCACCCTTAGAGTACTGATAGCTAAGATGCTGATACCCTTCCTTATCCTTTTAGCTATCAAGTACACGTTATCGCTTCAGCTAGATGAGAGGCTCTTTAAAGTCATCCTAGTAACCAGTACGATGCCACCAGCGATCCTAGCCAACGCCTTTATAAGCCAGTACGGGCTGAACGAATCTAAAAGCTACACCACTACCATAGCGCTGACCATAATAGCTCTAGGGTGGCTATTAGTAGGTAAGGTTATCTAACTACGAGGTACCTTCAATAAAGTCCTATCATCAGGATCCAGAGGTATCTCCTTGATCTCCGATAAACTTTTCCCCTCCTAGGATCGCCGTCATCAAGGCGTTTATCAATAGATAGCACTGATGAGTCAGGGACTAACTGCTTCCCACTCTTCTTAAGTTTCAGGACAAGTCTCAGGTGCTCTGATTCAACTGTTGGAGTACCAGGGAAATCACTTGATCGTCTAGTTATAGATATATTGGTTCCCCACGGTGAAGTTATTATCCTACCTAAGCGAGCCTTCACAGGTGGCAGATACCCTCCTCTGACAAGAGCTCCTATACTACGAGGTAGTTTACCTCTGTCAATGTAGTACTGTATAGAAGCGGTTTTCAATGTCCTGTAAAGATTTATGAAGTTAGTTATCTTAGCTAGCTCTATATACCTCACGGAAACAGAGAACAGGATAGCAGAAAGAACAAGGATTATCACTAGGGATACAACTAGCTCTATAATTGTAAAAGACCGTTTCCATCTTCCCAAAGTTTTAAATATCAT
>JALUEN010000030.1 GCA_027052755.1 bacterium
GCTCTTAAGGGATTAGGCGGGTATCAGATACTAGTTGACGCTAGAAACGAGAAAGCGGTTAGGGAGCT
Source organism: bacterium (assembly GCA_027052755.1). Classification (GTDB taxonomy): domain Bacteria; phylum DRYD01; class DRYD01; order DRYD01; family JALUEN01; genus JALUEN01. The sequence goes on from JALUEN010000030.1 coordinate 69, forward strand.
CAGGCGTAGGAAGAGGAGACCTACCAAACCCTTCGCTCTTATGATGAAGGATATGGATATGGTGAGAAAGTACTGCTATGTCTCTCATGAGGAGGAGGAACTGTTGAGATCCATCCAGGCTCCCATAGTGCTCCTTGAGATAAGGGATTTAGGGGATATATCCCCAGAGGTAGCGCCTGGTGCTAACTTTCTAGGAGTTATGCTACCCTATACCCCTCTGCATGTGCTCTTAATGGATATGATAGATTTTCCGATAGTATGTACAAGCGGTAATATCTCAGAGGAGCCGATATGCATTTCTGAGGAGGAAGCCCTCTCTAGACTTAAGGGAATCCCCGATTACCTCCTAGCAAACAATAGACCTATAGCTAGACATGTTGATGACTCTGTAACCTTCTTCATTAGAACGGGAAAAGAACCATCTGAATACGTATTGAGACGCGCTAGAGGCTATGCCCCTATGCCATTAGTCCTATCCAGGGAGGTGAGCTTGAGGCCTACACTAGCTCTAGGCCCTCAGCTCAAGAACACAGTGGCTCTAGCTAAGGATAACTGGGTTGTTGTCAGTCAACACATAGGTGATTTAGATAACCTTCAAACACAGCTAGCTTTTCAGAGAACTCTCAATGACCTCTTGCGGTTTCTCAGGTTTGACCCTGAGGTTATAGCGATAGATCTCCACCCGGATTACCACACTACCTCTTATGGAGAACGTTTGGCGGAGGAAAAGGGAGCGAAGCTGGTGAGGGTTCAGCATCACTACGCTCACCTGGTCTCCCTGATGATGGAAGCTCTCAGCAGGAAGATCTTAAGCTTTAAAGATGCTTTAAATCATGAATTCCTGGGAGTTTCCTGGGATGGAACAGGCTACGGACTAGATGGTACTATATGGGGTGGAGAGATACTCTACTTCAACCTTAGGGGATTCTCTAGAGTGGGACATCTGAGGCCATTTTTCCTAGTGGGAGGGGATAAAGCGGTTAGGGAACCGTGGAGAGTAGGGACTTCCCTAGTTATGGAAACATTCCCTGAGAGTTGGGACTCTGTCTTAAGCTCGTTAAACTTTCCAATGGATAAGGTAAGTAAAATATCTAAGCTCTTTGGAGGGAAATTCTCGGTGAAGACCACGAGCATGGGACGCCTCTTTGACGGAATAAGCGCTATCATAGGACTTAAGCAGGTTGTTAGTTATGAAGCTGAGGGAGCGATAGCCCTAGAGTGGTTTGCTTGGAAGTATCTGAGGAGTAATAACCTCAGTTTAACTGATCTGCTTAGTCTAGGATATGAGCCGGTTATTGAGAAGGGAAATATGGATTGGAGATCGCTAGTTGAAGATGTTATCAGCGATCTGAGAAGGGGAGTGGACGCAGGAGAGATAGCCCTCAAGTTTCACGGATGGACCATGCGCGAAGCACGCCGAAGAGCTGTGTTAAGCAACTTAAATGTAAACCT
>JALUEN010000031.1 GCA_027052755.1 bacterium
TATCCTATTATAGAGGCAAGTGGAAGCTGAACCTCTGGGGACCTGTTGCCTTCAGCTCAGGGGGATCTAGTGAACCTAGCTTAAAGTGGATATGGGCACCGATCAGCGATGAGGGTGATCTAGCTTTATTCAACAGAGATGTTATTCAGGAAGTTTTGCGGGATCTGGATAGGAGAGAAGTTTATGTCAAGGTGGTGAGAACCCTAAACCTTGATTCTTCCTGGGAGCTACTTAGGGAGGTGAACTCCCCACCCCTTATCTCTATACTCAGGCAAGGAATATACTGGAGCGATAACTTTATAGCAGAGAACGTGTTGAGGTATTTAGTTTACCTTAACTACAAGGTTTCAATTGGCTCTTCTAAGCTAACAGATGATTTAGAGGTTAAGTACCTGAAGGGAAAGCTCAGAGAGATGAAGGAGAGGTGGGGGTTAAAAGGAGATCTCTCTACTTTAACTGATGGCTGTGGTCTATCTAAGGAGAATCGCTTGACAGCTAGGTTCTTGGTAGCTCTTTTAGGGGAAGCCTATAAGAGCCCAATCTTTCCCTACTTCTTAGAGGTTTTACCCTCTAAAGGTGAGGGGACTTTAAGCGATAGGTTGGGAGATTTAAGTAACTGCCTTGTTAAGGCTAAGACAGGAACTCTGAACGGTGTATCCTCTCTGGCTGGCTTCCTCTACGTTAATGGGAATTGGTTCGCCTTTGCTATAATATCAAACAACACGGAGGTATATGGGGCTAAGAGGTGGGAGGATGGTTTTATAAAGGGCATATGTGAGAAGCTCTCAAGGTGATTTACTAGAGGAATAAAGGGCTCCATTTAAGAAGTTTCTCTCATAAGGACTCCTCTTAAGGAGTGTGATAGAGGTGGTAAAGGTTAGGCTAGTTACTCTAGCACTGTTGTTTGTGGTTCTGTCCATAATTCTTACTATCATAGTTATGGCTTTTGAGAGCGAGATGAGCGTTATAGCTGGTAAGTACCCTATGCAGGGTTCTTATCACGCTCAGCTTATAAATATCTCCTTTCTTAACAGGGATCCTGTAGTAACCAGAGCTTACGATCTCCTGAGAAAGTATAAGACCAGGGAAGCTATAGAGTACTTAAAGAAGGAGATCCCCCTTCTCAAGGAAAAAGTGAAGAGAGGTAAGGGTGATCCTAAAGTCCTATCTGATCTATACGCTTTCCTCGCTTACGCTTACTTAATAGATGGTAAGCCTAAGGAGGCTATAGAATACGCGAACAAGTCCGTTATTTACAATAAAGGAAACTACTTAGCTTATTACTTCAGAGCTAGCGCTTATTATCTTCTGGGAGATATTAAGGCTACTCAACGAGATCTAGAGACCTGTGTTATCTACGCACCCTTCTTCATACCAGCTAAGAGGGTACTAGCTCAGAACTATTTGGATATGGGACAGTACTCTAAAGCGATAGACTATTATAGGGATATCGTTGAGCTCATCCCTGAGTCTGGGTACTTTAACTATCAGCTGTACAAGGCTTACTTGAAAG
>JALUEN010000032.1:0-4436 GCA_027052755.1 bacterium
GTACTACACTCAGTTCTCAAAAGGTGATTATCAAAACATAGAGGGGATATCAAAAGACAGAGTAAAGGTCTATGATAAAATGTATGATATGATACAGAAGAACCCTAACACTAAGGAGAAGTTCATAAAGATTTGGAACAATTACGAGCAGAAGAGGTTTCAGGATGCTGTAGAAGTCTATAAAAAGAACATCAATAATAAGTAGTCAGTTCTCTAGATTTATCCTGGGATTAGGAATTTAGGGAGGGGTGATCCCCCTCCCGTTTTACTTCTCATAGCTCAAGTATCTGAGAGAGTCCCTTGAGATACCTTCCCCTAACCTCATCCAGCTTTGAAAACAACTTCCTAAGTGCAACGGCTACTCCCTTAGCGAAGGGCAATCTAGATAAGCTGTGATGCTCTATAACCAGAAACTCATCTTCACCAGAGAACAGAACCCACTGGTGAGCCACTGCTGAGGATAACCTCAAACTGCTAGGTATTATCTCAGAATCTATCCCCCTAGCTCTCCAGACATCCCTGATCAGGCTAGCAGTCAGCTTAGCTGTACCAGATGGTTTATCCCTCTTCGTTCTATGATGCATCTCAACAATCTCAGCCTCATCAAAGTACTCAGCTGCTCTCTTAGAGAACTCCATCATCAGGTTAGCTCCTAATGAAAAGTTAGGAACCCAAGCTATCGCTATATTGTGACTTTTAGCTATCTCTGAAAAAGTAGCGTCAATATTTCCTTGGAAGCCTGTAGTACCTGTTATCACGTTCACGTCGTATTCCGCAGCGGTTTTAATTATATCAAGGGCCACATCTGCCAAGGTAAAATCCACTAGGAAGTGGGGCTTATCTGTTCTTATAACCTCAGGTAACCCCTTTAAATTAGAGGAGTTGAAACCTGCAACCACTTCCATATCAGATTGGTTCTGAAGATATCTATAAACTACACTCCCCACTTTCCCCGTATAGCCAGTAACAACCACCCTTATCATAAGACTCACTCCTTCCAATATCCTATTTTATGGGAGAGCTTCTCTATACTTTCCTCCATCAGCTTATTACAATCCTCCTCAGGTACCAGGTAAAGAGGAAGCAAGGTCCCCTTCTTAGGAACCCACCTCAAGCTCACCTCCCAAAAAGAGTTACACTTAGCCTCAGGAATCAGAAAATAACGTACTAGAGCTCCCTGAAAAGCCTTATCAAGCTTGCCCCATGAAGGTACGATGTAATCTTCTCTACTGATAACTCTAGATACGCTAACTTCCTCAACTTTTAACCTCCAGCAAGGCTCCCAATACCTCATCCCTAAGCGATATCTAAGAACTTTATACCCCTTTAATTTCAAATAGCTTGAGCTAGAGGGGTGAAACCACTTAACTCCATGGATCTCCAGATACCTGATTAAAGGCTTACCCTCCTCAGGTATGAGAAAACAGTACCTATTTTTATTGTATTCTGCGAAAGAGCTAGAAATTGCACCCATGACCCTTTTTAAGCGATTAGTATTCTTATTAAGGTATCCAAGGATTACCTTCAAAGCAATTTGGTGATGTCTGATTCTCCCCTCAAGGGGTTTCTCACGTATACTTTCCAGTAATACGGGAAAGTAGCCCCTCAGGAAGGCATAATTCCTCAGTATCCTCGGAGATGGGAAACCACCCGATACCTTCTTCGCAATGTGCCTCTTATATCTCCTTGATAGGGCATAATACCGCTTTAGCTTAATCCCTCTCTTAGAGAAAGCTTTCTCAAGCTCTGAGGACAGCTCAGCAGTTAGACTTCTCAGCTGGGAGCTATCTTTAACCCCTAGGTTAGGAAAGCTATACATGTAATCTGCATCAGGTCTAGGTTTAGCTTCATGGAGATCTATCAAAACATCAGGACTATATCTCTTCATAAGGTTTATCAGGGCCACGTTTAATGGAGTATCAGCTGAAAGCCAGTGTCTGTTCAGATCCCTGTTCCAGATATCCCTCCTCTGGGATACCTTAAACCCATAGGGATTAGCGGGAAAGACCAAGGTGAAGTCCATCTTAGGATACTTCTTCCAGAACTTAGACTTGATGAGCCTGATCAGTGCATAGGTCCCCGCTGGTTCATCGCCATGCTGTGTTGCGATGATCATCACCTTAAGGGAAGTTTCTCCCCTAGGATGAGCCTCAAAGAGGCTGAGTTTTTGACCAGACACCTCTAAAGTTCGGATCATCAGGTAATGAGTGTCCTTCTCCTCAGCAGGAGTTGAACTAGTAAGTAGGTAGATAGTTAGGATAATCAATAAAACAACTACCCTTAAAAGTCTCAAGTTACTCACCTTCCTTAAGGCTATCCTCAAGCTTTATCAGCTCCTCTAGATCCCTCTCGTACTCCTCTGGCAAGAGCTCTCTCAAGTTCAGCATGAACCAAGCAGCGTAGTATATCTCATCCAGGGCTTGATCTAGGAGCTTCTCATCTCCAGTTTTCAAGTAGTTGGTTAGGTTATCTAAAGCGAAGTAATAGTGTCTAAAAGCGTCCCTGAAGGTTCCAACCAGCAGTTCTCTCTCCTCTGGATCCTGTTCTAACTGGCTCAGCTCCTGTATTATCCCGACACCTAAGAAGAGTCTCTGCCATTCAAGCTCAAGAAATTCCTTCAGATCAATCCTCGGGAGCATACCTTTTTTAGCCTCGTTTACCACCTTCTCCCAGCTAGAGTAAAGCGCTGTAGCCTTAACATCTTTATCATCAGCGATAATAGCTACGTCCATCGTCCTCAGCTTAAGGAGGGCTTTAGCGAAAAGCGAGTGATCCTCCTCCTGAATTGCCTTCTCCAACTCTGAGATAACCCTCTCCACCTCTCGTATCCTCTTAGTTAGCTTCTCATCCGAATCTGTATCGCCGGAGAGGGTATTAATTTGCTCCCTAAGGTTCTCCAAGTACCTCCTGAGCTCCCTGATTATGTAGTAAACCCCTTCTTTAGGGAGTAAGCTACCCATCACGTAAATCTCCTTTATACTTTAGAAAACTTAGATCAGGGATTCTTAAAGTGTATTCTGTGCTCCAGGTGTATAACCTTTTCATCTTTTTGCCTTTAGCACAAGACCATCCTGAAGGTTTAAACTGCCTCTAAAAGAAGATTAATAGAGCTGAGGAGTATTCTTCCTGGAGGGTGAGAGATATGAGAGCTCTAAGGAAAATAGCCTTTATATGTCTGGTATTAGCTCTCTCAACTATCTTATCTCTCAACGCTGAGGATAAGATAGTGATCACTGATATGGCTGGTAGAAAAGTAGAGATCCCTAAGAGAGTGGAGAGAATTGTAGCTCTCTCCGGTACCCTTCGCTACATAATCTATCTCCAAGCCTTTGAAAAAATTGTAGGTGTAGAGGAAGTAGAAAAACGCGATATAATGAAGAAGCTACTAGCGAATGGAAGGGCATATTGGATCGCAATAAGGGATAAAGTTAAAGATATACCCTCAATTGGCGAAGGTGGTCCAGGCAAAATCCCTAACCTGGAGAAGCTCATCGCTGTGAGGCCCGATTTAGTCATCACATTTGAGGTTAACAATGCCCAACTAATTCAAGATAGAACAGGTATTCCAGTTGTAGTGGTTAAGGACGTAGGAATAAAGGGCTTTGAGGTGGAGGACATCACCGCTACGCTATCCTTTCTAGGAAAGATCTTAGGGAAAGAGGAGAGAGCTAAGCAGCTCAACAAGTACATAGAACAATGTGTAACCGATCTAAAAAGGAGAACAGCTGACTCAAGGAAACCTTCAGTTTACGTTGGCGCCATAAGCGCGAGAGGCGCCCATGGGATAACAAGTACAGAGGTCAACTATCCTCCCCTTAAATGGCTTAACCTCACAAATGTAGTTGATGAAATCGGGAAGAGAGGGCATGTGTTTATTGATAAAGAAAAGCTCCTGGAATGGGATCCTGAGTATATATTCATTGATACAGCTGGACTAAACTTTGTAAACGAGGACTACCTTAGGAATAAAGAGTTTTACAAGAGATTGAGAGCAGTTAAAGAGGGAAAGGTTTACACCTTGTTCCCTTTTAACTTCTACAGAACTAACATTGAAGTTCTCTTAGCGAACACCTACTTCATGGGGAAGGTCATTTACCCAGATAGGTTTAAGGATATAGATCCCAGGATGAAGGCGGGAGAGATTTTCCAGATGTTCTTAGGGATTGACGTTTATGACGAGATTAAGAAGGCGTACAGAGGCTATGAAAGGGTTAAATTTAAAGACACAGGACTTGAGGTCTAGTGAAGACTTAGTTAGGGAGCAGTATAGGAAGCTAACTTACAGGAAGCTACTTGTAGGATTTTTCCTCCTGGGATCGCTCTTTATCATCAGCTTTATCTCAGTAGGAATAGGTTCCATGAAGTTATCTATCCGGGAGATCATCAATGCCACATTAAATAGAAGCGAAAATTCGGTTATCGTATGGGGGATAAGG
>JALUEN010000032.1:4446-5894 GCA_027052755.1 bacterium
GCGCTTCACTGGGGCTAGGGGGATCAGTTATGCAGAATATACTGAGAAACCCTCTAGCCTCTCCATTTACGCTGGGAGTTTCACATGGGGCAGCTTTTGGAGCAGCTTTCGCTATCATCGTTCTAGGAGCAGGACAAGCTCACTACTCGGGGAACGAGGCAGTAACCATACTTCAAAATTACACGGTAGTAATCTCTGCCTTTCTAGGAGCTTTGATAACTGCTAGCTTTATCTTAACCCTATCATATATCAGAGACATAACCCCTGAAGCTATAATCCTCTCAGGTGTAGCTTTAAGTAGTCTATTTACTTCTGCCACAATGTTTCTTCAGTACTTTGCGGACGACGTTCAGGTAGCAGCTACCCTTTTCTGGACCTTTGGCGACGTAGGAAAAGCGGGATGGACTGAAGACAAGATTATGATTATCGCCTTCTCATTAGTTTTCATTTACTTTCTGTATAAGCGATGGGATTTAAACGCTATGCTCCTAGGAGATGAAACAGCAAAAACTCTCGGAGTTAACGTGAGACTCCTTCGCCTCTCCAGTATGTTCCTCAGCGCTCTTATAGTCTCCGTCTGTACCGCCTTTCTCGGAATAATTAGCTTCATAGGTTTAATCGCCCCTCACCTAGTCAGACTTTTGATTGGAGAGGATTACAGGCTCTTAATTCCTTACTCCGCTATCACAGGCGCTTTACTGCTCTCTGTTTCCGATTTAATAGCAAGAACTATCATGTCCCCCGTTGTACTACCAGTTAGCATAGTAACGTCTATCGTCGGAGCCCCCTTCTTCCTATATTTATTGTTTATAAGGAGGACACGTTAATGCTGAGAGTTGAGAACCTGTACTCCGGCTATAAAGACTCAAAGGTTTTAAAGGGAGTTAGCTTAGAATTCCGTAAAGGAATTCTCTACACTATCTTAGGACCTAATGGCTCCGGTAAATCAACTCTTCTTAAAACGATAGCTAGAGTTATTGAACCAAGAGGTGGAACAATTTACCTAAATGGTAACGATTTAAGGAAATATACGATTAGGGATCTAGCGAGAGAGATAGCCTTCCTACCACAACACTTCAGCTCAATCCCAGAGATCACAGTCTTTGAAGCTATCCTCCTAGGTAGAAAACCTCACATCTCCTTTGAACCTACTGAAAAAGATTTGAGACTAGTTGAGAAAATCATTAATGATCTGAAGCTTTCAGATATCGCATTAAAAAAGATAACTGAGCTAAGCGGAGGAGAGCTACAGAAAGTTCTCATAGGGAGAGTACTCGCTCAAAGCCCTAAGGTACTCCTCCTTGACGAACCTGTAAACCACCTTGACCCTAGAAACCAGATAGAGATATTAAAACTTCTAAAAGACTTCACGAGAAAGACACATATCATTACTATACTCGTTTTACACGATCTCAATCTAGCTATGCTATTCGCTGATCACTTTATCT